>NZ_JAYSCO010000087.1:0-18074 GCF_041914865.1 Pseudoduganella sp.
TCGGACAAACTATGCGCTTCGCGCATAGTTTGTACGATTGTCAGACCTGACCCCGAATTGCTATACTCGCTGGCTATGGAGTCGACCGCACATCGCAAGCACGGATTCATGCGCCTGGTATTGGCGCTGTGCGCGTTCGTCTTTGCCTTGCAGATGCTGGCCGCGTCCACCCACAAGCACGATATCGCCGAGAAGTTCGACGATTGCGTGGCGTGCCAGCTGTCCTCGCACTTCCCGGCCGACCTGCCGGCAACGCCGCCGGCTTTGCTGGCGGTCTTCCTGGCCGTGGCCTACCTGCTGGCGCGACTGCCTTCGGCGCCCGCCTTCGTTGCCTCCCCCCGTTACCTGATCCCGCCGCGGCAAGCGCCGCCCTGCATCGCCGCGTGACCTGACGCCCCTGCACTGTAAGCAGGGTTCCTAGCCACACGTGCGGCTTGCCGCCGCTTTCAGAGATGCATATGACCCGACGCACAGGCGTGCCGTCGCGGCCCGCTACCCGCTTTGCGCTGGTTGCCTTGCTGGCGACGGCGCTGCTGTTGGCGGTTGCTGCCGGCCTGCGCCACCGAATCGTCCACGCATGGCCCGATGCCGCGCTGGCGCATGCCTGCCTGGCCTACGACGCCGCCACCCTGGCCGAGCGCCTGCCGGCAGCGGCGCCGTTGCTGGCGCCTGCTGCGGCCCTGCCTCGACCGCAACTGTCCGCGCTGCCGCTGTCGCAGGCGCGCGCCGCCGCGCCGCCTTACCTGCCGCGCGGTCCGCCCGCGCTCGCCTTGCCCTGACCACGCCCCGCACCGCCTTTCGCGGCGGTGCACTGATCAAGCAAGACGAGAAAGACAATATGACGAAGAATTTACGCTTGCGCGCCGTTCCGGCCGCGCTGGCCCTGCTCATCCCTACGGTTCATGCGGAACCGATCGAATCCGTCGAAGTCGTGGGCCGCCGCGACTCCGGCAGCTACCTGGCGGACGACGCGCAAGGCAGCAAATCCACCCTGCCGCTGCGCGAGCTGCCGCAGGCGGTGCGCATCATGCCGCGCCAGGCGCTGGACGACCTGGGCGCGCTGCGCATCGATGACGCGCTCGATTATGCGGGCGGCGTGTCGCGCCAGAACAGCTTTGGCGGGCTGTGGGACAACATCGCCATCCGCGGCCTGGCGGGCGATCCGAACAACGGCATGGCGCTGCTGCTGAACGGCTTTGCGGCCAACCGTGGCGGCATCAATGCACCGCGCGATACCGCTGCGGTGGAACGCATCGAGTTCCTGAAAGGGCCGGCCGCGTCGCTGTATGGCGCCAGCGAGCCGGGCGGCACGCTGAACATCGTCAGCAAGCGCCCGCTGTGGCGCCCTGCCCTGGCACTGGATGCGGTGGTGGGCAGCTTTGGCCTGCGCCGCGCCGCGCTCGATGCCACCGGGCCGCTGGGCGACACCCTGGCCTGGCGCCTGAATGCGGCCAGCGAGCGGCGCGACAGCTTCCGCGACCATGTGCAGACGCGCCGCGCGCTGCTGGCGCCGGCCCTGTCATTCAAGGCCGGGCCGGAGACGCGCATCGAGTATCGCGGCGAGCTGCTGCGCCATGCCGGCACGCTCGATCGCGGCATCCCGGCCGTGAACGGCAGGCTGGGCGCGGTGCCGCGCGAACGCTTCCTCGGCGAGCCGGGCGACGGCGATATCCGCATCTTCAACAGCACGCAGCAGCTGATGCTGGAGCATGCCCTGCCTGGCGATTGGCAATTGCGCGCCGGCCTGCTGTGGAAGCGCGCCACGCTGGACGGCTATGCCACCGAACCGGCCGCCGCGCTGGACGCCGACCAGCGCACGCTGCGCCGCCAGCGCCGCTTGCGCGACTATGCGTCCGACGACCTGGGCGCGCATGTCGAAGTGGCGGGCCGCATTGCGCCCGGCCACGAATTGCTGCTGGGCGTGGAGGCCTTCCGCTTCGACTATGACCTGCGCATGTTCCGCGCCAGCCCGAGCGCGGCGGCGCCGTATGCGATCGACGTTCTGGCGCCGGTGTACGGCCAGCCGCTGCCGGTCCCGCCGCTGCATACGGACACGCTGGAGCAGCAGCGCAACCGCGCCCTGTATGTGCAGGATACCTGGCGCCTGGGCGAGCGCTGGCGTGTGCTGGCCGGCATCCGCCACGACCGGCACGAGCAGACGCTGGCCAACCGGCGCACCGGCAGCGTCGCCGCGCAGCAGCCGCATGCCAGCTCGCCGCGCATCGGCGCCAGCTACCTGGCCACGCCGGAGTGGACGCTGTTCGCCAACTGGGGCAGCTCGTTCCGTCCCAACACGGGCAGCGACGCGCGTGGTGCGGCCTTCGCCCCCGAACGCGGCAAAGCCAACGAGGCGGGCCTGAAATGGGAGCAAGCCGGCGGTCGCCTGGGCGCCACACTGGCGCTGTTCGATATCCGCAAGCGCAATACGCTGACCACCGACCCGCTGCAGCCGTCCTACTCGGTGGCCGCCGGCGAGGTGCGCAGCCGCGGCCTCGATCTCGACGTGGCGGGCCAGCTGGCGCAAGGCTGGCGCGCCAATGCCAGCCTGTCGCTGATCGACGCCGAAGTCCGGCGCGACAATATGCTGGAGCGCGGCGGCCGCCTGCTCAACGTGCCGCGCGTGAACGGCAGCCTGCTGCTGATGCGCGAAGGCACGCTGGCCGACGGCCGCCGCTACGCCATCGGCGGCGGCGTCACGCACACCGGCCGCCGCCTGGGCGAAGCGCGCACCCAAGCCCAGGCCAATGCCGGCGCCGCGCCCTTCGACCTGCCCGCCTACACGCTGGCGCGCCTGGTCGCGCACTGGCAGCTGGCGCCGCGCCTGCGCCTGTCGCTGGACGTCGACAACCTGTTCGACAAGACCTACTACACCAGTTCCTACCAACGCACCTGGGTCGCCCCCGGCTCGCCGCGCGCGGTGTCGCTCGGCCTGCAGGCTTCCTATTGATCAAAGGAGAAAGACATGCAACGCATAGCACTTGAGACGGCGGACCTGTCGGTCCGCTACGGCAGCACCACCATCCTGGACGGGCTGAACCTGCGCGTGATGCAGGGCGAGATCTACGCCCTGTTGGGCGGCAACGGCGCCGGCAAATCGACCACGCTGAACGCCTTCCTCGGCTTTGCGCGCGCCGCGCAGGGCCTGGTGCGCGTGTGCGGCATCGATGTCGGCGACGACCCGCACGGCGCGCGCGCCAGCCTGGCCTACGTGCCGGAAAACGTGTCGCTGTACGAGCACCTGTCGGCGCGCGAGAACCTGGAGTACCTGCTGAACATGGGCGGCGCCGTCGGCACCGCGGTCACGATCAATACCCTGATCGAAGCCGCGCTGACCGATGTCGGCCTGGCGCGCGAGGCCTGGGACCGGCGCCTCGGCGCCTACTCCAAAGGCATGCGCCAGAAGGTCGCCATTGCACTGGCGGTGGCGCGCGCAGTGCCGGTGCTGCTGCTGGACGAACCCACCAGCGGCCTCGATCCGCACGCCACCAGCGAGTTCAACGCCCTGCTGCTCAAGCTGCGCGCGCAGGGCGTGACCGTCTTCATGGTGACGCACGACCTGGTGGGCGCGGCGGAAGTGGCCGACCGCATCGGCTTCCTCGACCGTGGCCGCATCGCCCATGAAATCAGCGCCTACGGCCCGCAGCGCTTCGACGTGCAGCACCTGTTCCAGCGTTACGCCGATGCGCGGAGGGCGGCATGACGGCCCGCTTCCTGTCCACCGCCTGGCGCGTGGCGCGCGAGGAATGGCGCGCACTGCGGCGCAGCAAGGTGGCGCTGGCTGCCGGCGCGCTGCTGCTGGTACTGACCGTGGCCGCCGTCGGCGTCAGCCTGGAACGCGCGCACAGCGTGGAGGCGCAGCGCCAGCGCCTGCAGCACAGCGCCGACGCGCAGTGGAACAGCCAGCCCGACCGCCACCCGCACCGGGTGGTGCACTACGGGCACTACGTGTTCCGGCCGCTGACGGCGCTCGCCTTCTTCGACTTCGGCGTGGCGCCGTTCACCGGCAGCACGCTGTACCTGGAGGGCCACCGCCAGAACAGCGCCAACTTCAGCGACGCCGGCCAGTCCTCGCTGCTGCTGCGCTTTGGCCAGCTGACGCCGGCCTTTGTGCTGCAGGTGCTGGCGCCGTTGCTGCTGCTCTTCCTCGCTTTCGGCGCGCTGGCGCGCGAACGCGAACGGGGCCAGCTGCGGCTGATGCTGGCGCACGGCGTCAGCGGCGCTGCGCTGGTGGCGGGCAAGATGGCGGCGCACGGCGCCCTGGCCCTGCTGCTGGCAGCACCAGCGCTGCTGGCCCTGGCGGCCATCGCCGCGCTGCAGCCGGGGCTTGGCGCTGCGGCGGCCTGGCTGGCGGTGGGCTACGCCGCCTACCTGCTGCTCTGGTCCTGCGCCGCCGTGCTGGTGTCGGCCCTGGCGCCGCGCGCGCGCGACGCCTTGCTGCTGCTGGTGGGCCTGTGGGCGCTGGCCGTGGTCCTGCTGCCGCGCGTGCTGCCTGACATGGCGGCCGGCATGGTGCCGCGCCCGACCCGCATTGAAATGGAAGCGGCCATCCACGCCGAGCTGGCGCGCATCGGCGACAGCCACAATCCGGATGATCCCTACTTCAAGAAATTCCGCGAGAGCGTGCTGGCGCGCTACGGCGTAAGCAAGGTGGAGGACCTGCCTGTCAACTACAAGGGCCTGGTGATCGAGGAAGGCGAGCGCCTGACCAGCGAGCAGTTCCTGGCCAGCATGCAGCGCGACTTCGCCCTGCAGTCGGCGCAGGGCCGCGTGCTGCAGGCGGCGGCATGGGCGGTGCCGGTGCTGGCCTTGCGCGGCATGTCGGCGGCACTGGCCGATACCGACCGCGCCGCACATGAACGCTTCCTGCTGGCGGGCGAGGACTACCGCTACCGCCTGATCCAGGCGCTCAACCGGCTGCATGCGGAAAAGGTGAAGTACCACGATGACCGCGCGCAGCGCATCTCGGCCGACTACTGGCGCGCCCTGCCGCGCTACCAGCACCCGCATGCGCCGCTGGAGCGCATCCTCACCCAACACGCCTGGCCTGCGCTGGGCATCCTGGCAGGCTGGCTGGCCGCCGTCATGCTGGCCGCCGCCTGGGCCGCACGTCGCATGGAAAGGAATATTTGATGAAGAACCTGAAATTCGAACTGCTGTTACTGCTGCGCTCACGCCCGGCGCTGGCCGCACTGGCGCTGCTGGCGTTGCTGTCCGCCTTATCCGTGTGGAGCGGCATGCGCATGGTGGCCGGGCAGAACGCCGCGCTGCAGCGCATCGCCGCCGTGCAGGCCAAGGACCTTGCCGAGCGCACCGCGCGCCAGGCAGCGGACGCCGAGGCCGGCCTCACCGCCTACTACCTGCCGCACCTGACGATCGACCCGCCCGCGCCGCTGGCCTTCGCCGCCATCGGCCAGCGCGACGTGCAGCCTTACGCCTTGCAGGTGCGCGCGCTGGGCCTGCAGGCGCAGCTCTACGAGTCGGAGGCCTTCAATCCCGAACTGGCCGCGCCCGGACGCTTCGACTTCGCCTTCGTACTGGTGTACGTGGCGCCGCTGTTCATCATCGCCCTGATGCACGATATGGTGAGCGGCGAGCGCGAGGCGGGACGACTGCGCCTGCTGGCGTCCCTGCCTTCGACGCCGGGCGCGCTGTGGCGCCGG
This sequence comes from Pseudoduganella sp., assembly GCF_041914865.1. Classification (NCBI taxonomy): domain Bacteria; kingdom Pseudomonadati; phylum Pseudomonadota; class Betaproteobacteria; order Burkholderiales; family Oxalobacteraceae; genus Pseudoduganella; species Pseudoduganella sp. Next base: position 5,661 of record NZ_JAYSCO010000087.1, read on the forward strand.
CGCGTGCTGCTGCGCCTGGCGCTGCTGGCTGCCGCCCTGCTGCTGCCGCTGCTGGCGGGCGCCCTGCTGTCCGGCGCCGCAGCGGGCGAAACCGCCATGCTGGCTGGCGCCGCCCTGCTCTACCTGTCGTTCTGGTGCGGGCTGGCGGCGTGGGGCGCAGCGGTCGCGCGCAGCGCCGCCGCCGGCGCCGCCCTGCTGCTGGCCGCCTTCATGCTGCTGGCACTGGTGCTGCCGACCGGCGTCAACGCCGCGCTGGAGCGCGCGCTGCCGGTCGCGCAGGGAGCCGAGCTCGCGCTGGCCCAGCGCCAGGCCGTGCACAGCGCGTGGGACAAGCCGAGGGACGGGACGATGCAGAGCTTCTTCCGCAGCCACCCCGAATGGCAGGACACGCCGCCGCTGCCGGAAGGCTTCCATTGGAAGTGGTACTACGCCATGCACCAGGCCGGCGATGACGCCGTCGCCGCGCAGGTGGCGCAGTACCGGAAGTCGTTATGGTCGAGGGAAGAATGGACGCGCCGCGCGGGCCTGCTGCTGGCGGGGGTGAACGTACAGGTACTGCTGCACCGGCTGGCCGGCACCGACCTCGAAGCGCGCCTGGCGTACATGGACCGCATCAGCGACTTCCACGGCCAAGTGCGCAGGCACTTCTACCCCTACGTATTCAACGAGCGCCCGTTCGGACCGGAGGAATTCGCCAGGCTGCCAAGCTACCAGCCCGCCAGCGCCGCCGGCCAGCCGCCCCTGGGGCTGGTGGCGGCGCTAGCCCTCCTCGCCGGCGCCGCCCTCCTGCTCGGCATGCGCCGCACCGCCAGCTGCTGCTAAACAGCAAATGTCCACTTCGGGGTCAGGAACGAAAGTGGACATTTCCTGCAGAAAATGTCCACTTTCTTTCCTGACCCCGAAGTGGACATTTGGGGCTGATTACAGTTTGATGAAGTGCTCGCGGTAGTACTTGAGCTCTTCGATCGATTCGATGATGTCGGCCAGCGCGGTGTGCTTCTGCGCTTTCTTGAAGCCGGCGACCATTTCCGGTTTCCAGCGGCGGCCCAGCTCTTTCAACGTGGAGACGTCGATATTGCGGTAGTGGAAGAACGCTTCGAGCTTGGGCATGTACTTGACCATGAAGCGGCGGTCCTGGCCGATGGTGTTGCCGCACATCGGCGATTTGCCTTTCGGTACCCACTGGCGCATGAAGGCGAGGAATTCGGCTTCGGCCGCTTCTTCGCTGACGGTAGAGGCTTTGACCCGGTCGATCAGGCCGGAGCGGCCGTGCGTGCCCTTGTTCCAGGCATCCATCTTGTCCAGCGTTTCGTCCGACTGGTGGATCGCCAGCACCGGGCCTTCGGCCAGCACATTCAGGTGCATGTCGGTGACGATCATTGCCACTTCGATAATGCGGTCGGTCTCCGGCTCCAGACCGGTCATTTCCATGTCGACCCACACCAGGTTCATCTCGTTCGGGCGCTGCTGGTTGGCCGGGCTTGCTGGGGTGTCGTTCGCTTGTGACATAATTCTCTCTATAGCAATTTAAAGCTGGTTAATCCGCCATTTTCTCACAGGCACAGAATGTCTTCACACGCGTTTTCGTTTTTATTCGTTGCTTTTTTAGCATTGACTCTGATGGTGCGCTTCTGGCTCGCCTCGCGCCACATCCGCCATGTGCTGCAGAACCGTGCCGCTGTGCCGGCGGACTTCGCTGAGAAAATCCCGCTGGCGGCGCACCAGAAGGCGGCCGATTACACGGTGGCGCGCACCAAGCTGGGCATCGTCGGCATGCTGGTGTCGAGCGCGGCGCTGGTGGGCTTTACCTTGCTGGGCGGCCTGCAGTGGCTGTCGGCGGCGGTGTTCAATGCGACCGGCGGCGGCATGGCTTACCAGCTTGGCCTGGTGGTGGCGTTCGGCGTGGTCTCGGGCTTGATTGATGTCCCGCTGGACTACTACCGCCAGTTCACGCTGGAGGAGCGCTTCGGTTTTAACAAGATGAGCAAGGGGCTGTTCTTTGCCGACCTGCTGAAGGGCGTGGCGCTGGGCGCGGTCATCGGGCTGCCGCTGGTGTGGGTGATCCTGGCGCTGATGGAGAAGGCCGGGGCGCTGTGGTGGCTGTATGCGTGGTTCGTGTGGTGCGGTTTCCAGCTGCTGGTGATGGCGCTCTACCCTAACCTGATCGCGCCGCTGTTCAACAAGTTCACGCCGCTGGCGGATGAATCGCTGAAGCAGCGCATCGAGGGCTTGATGGCGCGCGTGGGCTTCGCTTCCAAGGGCCTGTTCGTGATGGACGGTTCGAAGCGCAGCGCGCATGGCAACGCCTACTTCTCCGGCTTTGGCGCAGCCAAGCGCATCGTGTTCTACGATACGCTGGTGTCGAGCCTGTCGCCGCAGGAGGTGGAGGCGGTGCTGGCGCACGAACTGGGCCACTTCAAGCTGAAACACATCATCAAGCGCATTGTGGTGCTGTTCGCGCTGTCGCTGGGCTTCCTGGCCTTGCTCGGCTACCTGAAGGGTCAGCTGTGGTTCTACACCGGCCTGGGCGTGAATCCGATCATCGTGCCGGGCCAGTCGAACGACGCCCTGGCGCTGATCCTGTTCATGCTGGTGCTGCCGGTCTTCACTTTCCTGTTTGGCCCGCTGACGTCGCTCAGCTCGCGCAAGCATGAATTCGAGGCGGATGCATTCGCCGCCAAGCACACCGATGCGCGCGACCTGGTGTCGGCCCTGGTCAAGATGTATGAGGATAATGCGTCGACCCTGACGCCGGACCCGCTGCATTCGGCCTTCTACGATTCGCATCCTCCCGCCAGCGTGCGTATCCGTCAACTCAACCTGGCGGCATCCTGATGAACGCGAACATCCATTCCGCAGCCGACCTGCGCGCCCTGCGCTGCAGCCACCAGACGCACGCGCTGGACGCGAACGAGGCGCAACGCCTGTGCCAGATGCTCGACGGCTGGAGCACGGCCAGCGGCAAGCTGGTGAACACTTTCGGCTTCAACAACTACCATGAGACGATGGCCTTCGTGAATGCGCTGGCCTTCATCTCTCACCGCGAGGACCACCATCCGGAGCTGGTGGTGGGCTACAAGACCTGCCAGGTGCGCTACGACACGCATTCGGTGAACGGCTTGTCGATCAACGATTTCATTTGCGCCGCCAAGGCCGATGCATTGGGCCAGGCATGAGCAAGGGAGATAAACGCACCGGCACCATCATCGCAGCCCACGGCCGCCACTACCTGGCGGAAGCCGACGGCCTGCGCCTGCAATGCGTCACGCGCGGCAAGAAGACCAATGTCGCGGTGGGCGACCTGGTCGACCTGACCCTGACTTCGCCCGACCAGGCGGTGATCGACAAGATCCAGGAGCGCAAAACGCTGCTGTACCGCTCGGACCAGTACAAGTCCAAGCTGCTGGCGGCCAACGTCGACCAGCTGTTCATCGTGGTGGCCACGGAGCCGAGCTTCTCGGACGACCTGGTGTCGCGTGCCCTGGTGGCGGCGGAGGCGGCCGGCATCCACGTGCGCCTGCTGCTGAACAAGGTGGACGTGACGGACATGCTGGAGCACGCGCGCAAGCGCCTGCAGGTGTATTCGGCCATGGGTTATGAGGTGATCGAAGTGTCGGCCACCGGCCAGCCGGAGCAGACCGGCGCCACGCTGGCGCCGCTGCTGCAGGGCCATTCGTCGATCCTGATCGGCCAGTCCGGCATGGGCAAGTCGTCCCTGATCAACATCCTGGTGCCGGATGCCGATATCGCCACGCGCGAGATCAGCGAGGCGCTCGATACCGGCAAGCACACCACCACCTTCACCCGCCTGTACCACGTGGGTCCCGGTTCGAGCGTGATCGATTCGCCGGGCTTCCAGGAGTTCGGCCTGTACCACCTGAGCGAGGGCATGCTGGAGCGGGCCTTCCGCGACTTCCAACCTTACCTCGGCGGCTGCCGCTTCTACAACTGCCGCCACCTGAGCGAGCCGCAATGCGCGGTGCTGGACGCGGTGGAGCAAGGCAAGATCGCGAAAATGCGCCACACGCTGTACGGCCAGTTGCTGCACGAATCGTCGCAAACCCTTTATTGACAGGACCACCATGCAGCAGCTGTATGCCGACGACGATGCCGTAGCGCAGTGGGAACTCGACCTGCTCCCCTTGCGCGGCATTGCCCGGCTGCCAGTGCTGCTGCCGCTGGCCTGGCACCTGCGCCAGCGCGACACGCGGCGTGCGCAGGAACTGGCGCAGGAGGCGCTGGCCCTGCTGCCGTCGGCCCACCTGCCGCCCGCCGAGCGCGCCGGGCTCGAGGCGCGCCTGCAACTGGTGGACGGCGAAATCCGCTGGCTCGATGGCGAGCTCGATGCGGCGTCCGCGCTGGCCGCGCGAGCGCTCGAAGTGTTCGAGGCGCACGGCGATAACGTCGGCCGCTGCGATACGCACTGGCTGAAAGCCTGGATCGCGGTCGACCGCGGCAACCACGCGCAGCGCGACGCCGAGCTGGAAGCCTGCGCCGCGGCCGCCCATGCGGCTGGCGACCCGGAGCGCGCCGCCATCGCCGATGCCTGCCAGGCACGCTGGGCAGCGCTGCGCGACCTGCACGCCGCCACCGAGCGCTGGGGCAAGCGCTTCGACCTGGCCGACGACGTGCCGCCCGGCGTCGATTGCTGGATCAACGACTTCTTCGGCATCGCCGCCAGCCAGGCCGGCGATATCGGCAATGCCGCCGGCTTCTACATCCGCAGCTACGAGGCCGCGCTGGAAACCGGCCAGATACGCGCCGCCGCCACCGCCGCCACCAATATCGCGGAAAAGTTCTCGCACCTGAACGACCACCACTCCGGCCTGGAGTGGATGCAGCGCGCCACCGAACTGGCCAAACCGACCGGCTGGCCGCGCAGCATCGGCTCCTGCCTGGTGCACACGGCCGACATCGTGCGCCGCCTGGGCCGGCTCGACGCGGCCGAGGAACTGCTGCGCGAGGCGCTGGTGATCCTGGCGCCGCAGGCCAATGGCCGCAGCTACGCCATCGCACTGCAGCACCTGGGCGACCTGTGCCTGGACAAGCAGGATTACGGCGAGGCGCTGGACGCTTTCCAGCGCCTCGCCGAACGGGCCGAGGCGCTGCAGCAGGGCGACTTCAAGATCGTGGCCCTGCGCGGCCAGGCGCACGCCCTGTGCTACCTGGACCGTCCGCAGGAGGCGCTGGCCATGGCGCAGCAGGCGGTGGAACGGGCTGCGCGCCACCACAACGCCTTCCACCACATCGCCGCGCTGCGCGTGCTGGCGCGCATCCACGGCCAGCACCGCACGCTGCCGCAGCCGGCCGGCATGAGCGCGCCCAACGCCCGCCTGCACTACCTGCACAAGGCGCTGGCGGCAGCGGAAACCATCAAGGGCTACACCGTGCCGGGCGACCTGTACGACGCGCTGGGCGAGGAGTATGCGCGCCTGGGCGACTATGGCTGCGCCTATGAAATGTCGACCGCCGCCAGCGCCGCGCGCGAAAAGACCCACACGCTGGAAGCCACCAGCCGCGCCATCGCGATGCAGGTGCACCACCAGACCGAACAGGCGCGCGCGGAAGGCCTGCACCACCGCGAGCTGGCCATGTCGGAGGCGCGCCGCGCCGAAGTGCTGCAGCAGACCACCAAGCTGCTGGAGCGGCTGTCGGCCATCGGCCAGGAAATCACCACCCACCTCGATGCCGGCGCGGTGTTCCAGGCGCTGGACCGCCACACGCACGCCCTGCTCTCGGCCAACACCTTCGCGGTCTACCTGGTGGACCAGTCCGGGCGCTCACTGGAGCGCGCCTTCGGGGTGGAGGCCGGCAGCCCGCTGCCGCGCAACACCATCGCGCTCGACCACCCCAGCGCCTACACCGCGCAGTGCCTGCGCGAACGGCGCGAAGTGTATATCGACCAGGTGCCGCCGGAGCGCAACAACACCGTCACGCCGGGCACCGCCGCCAGCGTGTGCGCGCTGTACGTGCCGCTGCTGGTGGGCGAGCGCGCGCTGGGCGTGATGACGGCGCAGGCCATGCACGCCAACGCCTACGGCGAGCGCGAACGCCTGATCTTCCGCACCCTGTGCGCCTACGGCGCCATCGCGCTGGACAACGCCCATGCCTACAGCCAGCTGCAGGAAGCGCAGTCGCAGCTGGTGTCGCAGGAAAAGCTGGCGGCACTGGGCTCCCTGATGGCCGGCGTGGCGCACGAACTGAATACGCCGATCGGCAACAGCCTGCTGATCGCCAGCACGCTGGAGCAGAAGACCATCGAGCTGGAACAGGCCGTCAACGGCCCGGGCCTGCGCAAGTCCGAGCTGCTGGCCTTTATCGACGACACGCGCAAGGCCTCCACCCTGGTGATGCGCGGCCTGCACAGCGCGGCCGACCTGGTATCGAGCTTCAAGCAGGTGGCGGTGGACCGCACCACCGAACAGCGCCGCGTGTTCAACCTGCACCAGGTGACGCACGAAATCGTGGCCACGGTGATGAACCGCATCCGCAATGCCTGCCACAAGATCGAGTTCGACGTGCCGGACAGCATTGCACTGGACAGCTATCCCGGCCCCTTCGGCCAGGTCATCACGAACCTGATCAACAACGCCCTGCTGCATGCCTTCGACGGGCGCGAAGGCGGCAGGATGCGGCTGGTGGCGGCCACCCCGGTCGCAGGCCGGGTGCTGGTCACCTTCAGCGACGACGGCGGCGGCATCGCGCCGGAGAACCTGACGCGCATCTTCGACCCCTTCTTTACCACCAAACTGGGGCAAGGCGGCTCGGGACTGGGCCTGTCCATCAGTTATAACATTGTCACTTCCCTGCTGGGCGGCCAGATCGGCGTGGACAGCAGCAGCGGCGGCACCAGCTTCACGCTGGACCTGCCGTTGACCGCGCCGCGCCACGATCCCGAGCGCCCAGCCACGATTTATTGAAATGCCCGTATAATCTTCAGTCCCCTCGCAGCAAACTTTGCAAAGATGTCTATACCACCTAAAAAGATCAAGCACTACCTCCAGTTCAATGACCTGACCCTGGAAGAGTACGAATACGTGATCGCCCGCGCCGCCGAAATCAAGCGCAAGTTCAAAGCCTACGAGATTTACCACCCGCTGATCGACCGCACCCTGGTCATGGTGTTCGACAAGAATTCGACCCGCACCCGCCTCTCCTTCGAGGCCGGCATGCACCAGCTGGGCGGCGCCGCCATCTACCTGAACACGCGCGACTCGCAGCTTGGCCGCGGCGAGCCGGTGGAAGACGCAGGCCAGGTCATGTCGCGCATGTGCGACATCATCATGGTGCGCACCTTCGGCCAGGACATCATCGAGCGTTTCGCTGCCCATTCGCGCGTGCCGGTGATTAACGGCCTGACCAACGAACACCATCCGTGCCAGGTGTTCGCCGACATCTTCACCTACATCGAGCACCGCGGCTCGATCAAGGGCAAGGTGGTGGCCTGGGTGGGCGACGCCAACAATATGCTGTATTCCTGGCTGCAGGCGGCCGAAGTGTTCGGCTTCCACGTCAACGTCTCCACGCCGCACGGCTACGACATGGACATGTCGCTGGTCTCGACCGACCGCTTCACCTTCTTCGCCAACCCGTCCGACGCCTGCGCCGGGGCCGACCTGGTCAACACCGATGTCTGGACCTCGATGGGCTACGAGGAGGAGAACGCGGCGCGCCTGAAGGCCTTCGACGGCTGGATCGTGGACGCCGCCAAGATGGCGCGCGCCAAGCCGGACGCCCTGTTCATGCACTGCCTGCCGGCCCACCGCGGCGAGGAAGTCTCCGCCGAAGTCATCGACGGCCCGCAGTCGGTCGTATGGGACGAGGCCGAAAACCGCCTGCACGTGCAGAAAGCCCTGATTGAGTACCTGCTGCTCGGAAAAATTGCCTGAAAAATGGGGTACGTCCCCATTTTTTCACCCAACACCAACTGACTGAGAAAACCATGAGCGACGTTAAAAAAGTAGTCCTCGCCTATTCCGGCGGCCTGGACACCTCCGTGATCCTGAAGTGGCTGCAGGATAACTACAAGTGCGAGATCGTGACCTTCACCGCCGACCTGGGCCAGGGTGAAGAGCTGGAGCCGGCGCGCGCCAAGGCGCTGAAGTTCGGCATCAAGCCAGAGAACATCTTTATCGACGACGTGCGCGAGGAGTTCGTGCGCGACTTCGTGTTCCCGATGTTCCGCGCCAATACCGTGTACGAGGGCGAGTACCTGCTGGGCACTTCGATCGCGCGTCCGCTGATCGCCAAGCGCCTGATCGAGATCGCCAACCAGACCGGCGCCGACGCCATCTCGCACGGCGCGACCGGCAAGGGCAACGACCAGGTGCGCTTCGAGCTGGGCGCCTACGCGCTGAAGCCGGGCGTGCGCGTGATCGCGCCGTGGCGCGAGTGGGACCTGCTGTCGCGTGAGAAACTGCTGAAGTACGCGGAAGACGCCGGCATCGAAATCGACATGAAGCACAAGAACGGCGGCGCGCCATATTCGATGGACGCCAACCTGCTGCACATCTCCTTCGAAGGCCGCCACCTGGAAAACCCGAGCGCGGAAGCCGAGGAATCGATGTGGCGCTGGACCGTGAGCCCGGAGGCGGCGCCGGACCAGCCGGAATACCTGGACATCGAGTTCGAGAAGGGCGACATCGTGGCCCTGAACGGCAAGCGCCTGTCGCCGGCCGCCGTGCTGACTGAGCTGAACCGCCTGGGCGGCAAGCATGGCATCGGCCGCCTGGACCTGGTGGAAAACCGCTACGTCGGCATGAAGTCGCGCGGCTGCTACGAAACCCCGGGCGGCACCATCATGCTGAAGGCGCACCGCGCCATCGAGTCGATCACGCTGGACCGCGAAGTGGCGCACCTGAAGGACGACCTGATGCCGCGCTACGCTTCCCTGATTTACAACGGCTACTGGTGGGCGCCGGAGCGCGTGGCGCTGCAGACCCTGATCGACCATACCCAGGCCACCGTCAACGGTTGGGTGCGCGTCAAGCTGTACAAGGGCAATGTGATCGTGGTGGCGCGCGATTCGAAGACCGATTCGCTGTTCGACCAGACCATCGCCACTTTCGACGAAGACGGCGGCGCCTACAACCAGGCCGATGCCGGCGGCTTCATCAAGCTGAACGCGCTGCGCATGCGCATCGCCGCCAACGCGCGCAATAAACGTGGGCAATAAAAGCGGCGTTCAATAAGCTTTCTTGCACCAGTTAAAACGGGCCGCCTTTGCGCGGTCCGTTTTTTTTGTTACATTGCCTTGGAATAAAGCCATCCTCCCCGGAGACCCCGCGCATGAATAACCTGAGCGTCAAGAATAAACTCTACCTCGGCTTCGGCACCATAGTCGCAATCATCTTGCTACTGCTGATCCTGGCCTACAATAATTTCAACCGCCTGTCCGAAGCCAACGACTGGGACAAGCATACGGCCGACGTCCTGGTGGAGCTGGGCGACGTCTACGCCACCTCGCTCGAATTGCAGAACGATACGCGCGGCTACCTGCTGACCGGCGACGAAGGCTACCTGGCCAGCAAACAGGAACGCTACGATGAGATGAGGCAGCACCTGGACAAGGTGCTGCGCCTGACCTCGGACAACCCGCGCCAGCAGGAGCGCCTGAAGCGCACGCAAAGCATGTTGCTGAACTGGGTGGATGTGCACGTGCAGCGCCAGATCGACATGCGCAAGGAGCTGGGCAACACCAAGGGCGCGGCGGACACCGTGGGCCAGTCGGCCGCGTTGAAGGAGGCGGTGCAAATCCGCCGCCGCGCGCGCGACCTGCTGCTGGAAGCGGCGGACGAGGAGCGCCGCCTGCAGGTCGAGCGCCTCGGCAACACCCAGAAGCTGCAGCAGACCCAGGCCAACCTGTTTGCGATCGGCGGCGCCAGCGTGGTTGCCTTGTCGCTGCTGGTGTCCTTCCTGCTGGCGCGCGCCATCCTCGGCCCGTTGGCCGGGCTGACCAGCGTGCTGTCGCGCCTGGGCGCCGGCGAGCAAAGCGCGCGCGTGCTGGTCGGCACGCGCGATGAGATGGGCAAGCTGGGCGAGGACGTCAACAGGATGGCGCAGCAGCTGCAGGATGGCGCGGCGCGCGAACTGGCGCAGACCAACGACTTGCGCGCCAAGGTCGATTCGCTGCTGGAAATCGTGTCGCGCGCCGCCGGCGGCGACCTGACCGGCAAGATCACCGTCAGCGGCGACGACGCCATCGGCCAGCTGGGCGACGGCCTGCGCCGCATGTTCGACAACCTGCGCCAGCTGCTGAACAACGTGCAGAAGGCCGGCATCCAGGTCACCACCTCCGCCACCGAGATCGCGGCCTCGGCCAAGCAGCAGGAAGCGACCGGCGTGGAGCAGGCCCAGACCTCGGTGGAGGTGCTGAGCACCACCAAGGAAATCTCGTCCAACACCTCGCAGCTGCTGAAGACCATGGAGGACGCGACGGCGGTGGCCGACTACACCACGGCCGCCACCTCCGAGGCCCAGGGCAACCTGCGCCGCATGGACCAGACCATGCAGAACATGGTGAACGCGACCGATTCGATCAACGCCAAGCTGGCGGCGCTGTCGGAGAAGGCATCCAACATCAACTCGGTGCTGACCACCATCACCAAGGTGGCCGACCAGACCAATATCCTGTCGCTGAACGCGGCCATCGAGGCCGAAAAGGCGGGCGAGGCGGGCCGCGGCTTCTCGGTGGTGGCGACGGAAATCCGCCGCCTGGCCGACCAGACCTCGGTCTCCACCTGGGACATCGAGCAGATGCTGAAGGAGATGCAGTCGGCCGTCTCGGCCAGCGTGATGGGCATGGACAAGTTCTCGGAGGAGATCCGGCGCAGCGTGGGCGAAGTGCGCCAGGTGACCGACCAGCTGTCGGGCGTGATGGACCAGGTGCAGAAGCTGGCGCCGCAGTTCGACGCCGTGCTGCAGGGCATGCAGGCGCAGGCCGTGGGCGCGCAGCAGATCACCGAAACCATGATGCAGCTGAACGACGCCACCCAGCAGACCGTCGAATCGCTGAAAGCCACCAGCGAGGCGGTGCACCAGCTGCAGTACGCGGCCGGCGACCTGCAGTCGAGCGTGGCCACGTTCGCCGTGAACGCATGAAAGTCCTGGTCTTCCACATCGGCGACGACCGCTACGGCTTGCCGTTGCGGCAGGTGCGGCGCGTGCTGCCCTTGCTGCAACTGAAGGGCATCCCGCTGGCGCCCGACAGTGTGGCGGGCCTGATGAACCTGCACGGCGCGCCGGTGCCGGTGGTCGACCTGGCCCGCCTGGGCGGCGGCGCGCCGGCGCGCCAGCATTTCGATACGCGCATCGTGCTGGTCGACTACACGGCGCCCGGCGGCGCGCTGCATGCGCTGGGGCTGATGGCAGAACGCGTGCAGGGCGTGCAGGAAGTGCCGGAGCACGGGCTGGCGCCAAGCGGCGTGCAGGCCGCCCATTTCCTGGGCCGCGTGGCCGGCGACGCGCACGGCATGGTGCAGCTGGTGGAAGTGGACGCCTTGCTGCCCGCCGATCTGCGCGCGCGCCTGTTCCCTGCGGAGGCTACGGCTGAATGAAAGTACTGGCTACATTGCGCAGCATGACGGGCCTGAACCTGGCCCGCAGCACCGTGGAGCACGCGGTGCAGCGGCGCATGGCGGCAACCGGGCAGGCGGCGCGCAAAGCCTATCTCGACGCGCTGGACGAGGCCGAGCTGCGCGAGCTGGTGGAGCTGGTGGTGGTGCCGGAGTCCTGGCTGTTCCGCGACCCGGCCGCCTTTGCCGCCGCGGTCGAACATGTGCGCGCGCGCCAGGCGGAAGGGGCGAAGATCGTGCGCATCCTGTCCGTGCCGTGCGCCGGCGGCGAGGAACCCTATTCCATGGCGATGGCCCTGCTCGACGCGGGCGTGCCGCCGCAGGGTTTCGTGATCGATGCGATCGACATCAGCGCCGCCTGCGTGGCGCGGGCGCAGGCCGGCGTGTACGGCCGCAACGCCTTCCGCTCGCAGGACCTGGCGTTCCGCGAGCGCTATTTCACGGCGCTGGGCGAGGAAACCTACCAGGTGGACGATGCGCTGCGGGCGCGCATCCGCTTCAGCCAGGGCAGCATCCTGCAGGGGCCTCTGGGCAGCGCGCGCCAGTACGACGTGATCTTTTGCCGCAACCTGCTGATCTATTTCGACGACCCGACCACCACGGCCGCCATCGAACGCCTGTCGGCGCACCTGGCCGACGACGGCATCCTGCTGGCAGGCTATGCCGAAGTCCCCTCCTTCGTGCGCCACGGCTTCGCGCCGCTGCCGCACCGGCAGGCATTCGCCCTGCGCAAGGACATCAAGCGGTCCGGCGCGCCCGCCCGCCCGGCCTTGCCGCCCGCCAGCGCGCTACCAGGCGCGGCGGGAGCGGCGCGCGGCGCGCGCGTGCGGCCCGCCGCAAG
>NZ_JAYSCO010000088.1:0-17725 GCF_041914865.1 Pseudoduganella sp.
GCATATCGTCAAACGCCCACACTTATCGACTGTTGATTTTTAAAGATCGCTGCCTGTTTCGACAAAGCGTTGTGTTTGTCAGCAGCACAGAAGCGAGATTATGCGGCGTTTCGTACAGCTCGTCAACCCCTCACTTCTTTTTCGCTTCGCTGCGCTGTGTGCGCTGCGTTGCGAGGGACAGAACTATAGCAAACGCCCGCGCGGTCCGCAAGGGCATTCTTCTATTCCCGTATTTCTGCATTCTGTCGCACACCTATGGCGGCTTTGCGCAAGGTTATCTACACTTGCCCCATCTTCAATAGAAAGTGGCGAATGTTTCCAACTCCGAAAGTCCAAGAAACAGCAAAGACCGTGCTGGCCTGGCTGCACCGCGCCTTCGACGGCATTACCGGCTGGGTCACGCAGTTATCTTGGTGGAAATTTTTCCTGTTTGCAGCGCTGTCGATGATCGCAGCGTCAATCCTGCAGGATGAACTGTTCTCGCCTTCCCGCGACGAAGAAATGGTAATGCGCACCCACAAACGCGCAAAAGCCGGTAACGCGGACCCGAATATCACCATCGACGACAGCGGAATCCATTTCAATCCGCGCGCCGGCAAGATCAAGAAGCCCGCCCCCGGGGCGGAAGCGGAAGCCGCAGACGATTCCGGCGATGATGCCGCCAATGCCGCCGCCTCGCACGAAGCGGCCGAGGCCGCAGCGGCGGCCGCCGCCGAAGCCGCCGCCCCCGCCCTGCCGGAAGATCCAGCCGCGGTTCCGCCACCCGCGCCGGCCGCGCCAGCCGCGCCAATGCGCAATAAGGCGCGCCCAGCCGTTCCAGCGCCGCCGGCGGCCCCGATGCCAGGCGAGGAAGTGCATATCGAGCTGCCGCCACAGATCAGCGAAGAGCTGTCGAACGCGATGGAGCAGGCGGTCGATAATGCCGCCGAAGAAAAAGTCTCGCGCTACCACAAGCAGGCTTCCACCTGGTTCACCAGCTTTATCACCCTGCTGCTGCTGGCCCTGTTTGCGATGAAGGCCCTGGTCGGCGGCAAGAAAAAAGCCGAGGCCGAAGCGCAGGTTGCCAATGCGGCAGCGGAACGCGAATCCATGCAGCGCCAGCTGAGCGAAGCAAAAATGCAGATGATGCAGGCCCAGGTCGAGCCGCACTTCCTGTTCAACACGCTGGCATCGGTGGAGCACCTGATCGAAACCGACCCGCCGCGCGCCTCGGCCATGCAGCGCAGCCTGATCAAATACCTGCGCGCCGTGCTGCCGCAGATGCGGGAGAACAAGCTGACCAGCAGCCTGGGCAGCGAAGCCGATATGGTGGTGGCTTACCTGGCGCTGCTGAAAATGCGCATGGAGGAACGCCTGACCATCGACTTCGACATCAGCGACGGCCTGCGCAGCGCCGCTTTCCCGCCGATGATGCTGCAATCGATGGTGGAGAACGCCATCAAGCACGGCCTGGAAGGCAAGCCGGAAGGCGGCTACCTGAAGGTGCGCGCCGAAGTGGCGCACAGCAAGCTGCGCGTGATCGTGGCCGATGACGGCCTGGGCTTCGGTGCCAAGCCAAGCACCGGCACCGGCCTCGGCCTGACCAATATCCGCGAGCGCCTGAAGCTGCTGCACGGCGACCAGGCGTCGCTGAAGATCGAGCCGAACCAGCCGAGCGGCGTCATCGCGATCATCGAGGTGCCCTACCAGCTGGCGCGCGCCGAATGAAGCGATTGCCTAAAGCAGCAATCCATTGAATAATTAACACTTCCTTTTTCATCAATTAGAGCACCATGCCCACCGCAATTATTGCCGACGATGAACGACTGATGCGTGACCAGCTGCGTATGCGCCTGGAACAAGTCTGGCCCGAACTGGAGATCCTCGGCGAAGCAAAGAATGGCGACGAAGCCATTGAACTGGTCAACGAGCTGAAGCCGGATTTCACCTTCCTCGACATCCGCATGCCCGGCAAGACCGGCATGGAAGCCGCCGCCGAAATCGGCAACAAGAGCAATGTGGTGTTCGTCACCGCCTATGATGCCTATGCGGTGGAGGCATTTGAGCGCGGCGCCGTCGACTACGTGCTGAAACCGCCGGAGCCCGAGCGCCTGAGAATCACCGTCGAGCGCCTGAAAGGCCGCCTGGCTTCGCCTGCCGCCAGCGCCGCGCAGGGCCAGGACATGGCCGCCATCCTGAACCAGCTGGCGGAAAAGATTGCGGCGCCGAAGCCGAAGTACCTGCAATGGATCCAGGCCAGCATCGGCTCGGACCTGCGCATGATACCGGTGGAAGAAATCCTGTTCTTCCGTTCCGATGAAAAGTACACCTGCGTACAGACCGACAAGTTCGAGGCGCTGATCCGCAAGCCGGTGCGCGACCTGGCGGAGGAACTGGACCCATCGCTGTTCTGGCAGATCCACCGCGCCACCCTGGTCAATGTGAATGCCATCGAAGGCGTGACGCGCGATATCCGCGGCCGCCACCTGGTCATGATCAAAGGCCGCAGCGACAAGCTGGAAGTCAGCCGCTCCTTCCTCCATCTCTTCAAGCAGATGTGATCCATATCAAGCCGCATGCCGGCTTGATGTAATACGGTGTCCTGGTGGCAGCTGCCGCCAGGAGGCCGACATGAAACATCCCCGTACCCGCAAACAAGGACGCCGCTCCTCCGATTCCGCATTGGCGGAAATTCGCGAGGACGAACGCGTGCACATCTCGCGCGAACTGCACGACGACCTGGGCCAGCTGCTGGCCACCTTGCGCGTCGAGCTCACCCTGCTCAAGCAGCTGCCGCACGGCTCGCCGGAGGCGCAGGAACGGCTGGCCAGCATGGACGCCCTGCTGCTCCACGCCATCGGCTCGCTGCGCCGCATCGCCGGCAACCTGCGCCCGCGCGCACTGGATGAAGGCGGCCTGTATTTCGCGCTGGACGCGCTGCGGCGCGATTTCGAGAAGCGCCACAACATCTGCTGCCGCTTCGACGCCCTGCCCGAAGCCCTGGTGCTGGACGAGAGCTACAGCACCGCCATCTACCGCCTGGTACAGGAGTCGCTGACCAATATCGCCCGCCATGCGGGCGCCAGTTCGGCCCAGATCCAGCTGCAGCGCGCAGGCGCCGAACTGCGTCTCGACATTGCCGACAACGGGCGCGGCATCGCCGCCGGCGATATGGCGCGCGCCGACGCTCTTGGCCTGCTCGGCATGCGCGAGCGCGTGGCGGCGCTGCGCGGCAGCATTTCCGTGGAGGGTGGGCGCGGATCGGCGGGCGGCACCCGCATTGCCATCCGCCTGCCGCTGCCCGCTAATTCTGGGGCGGCGGCAACGGGCGCTGGGTGAAGCGTTTGAACGGTGGCGCCAGCAAGCGCGACAGGTCGTATCTGCGTACGCTTTCCGCATCCAGCACTTCGATCGCCGGCGACACGCGCAGCGGGTGCGGTTTCTTTTCGATGGCGCGCACCGCCAGATCCAGCCCGATGCGCGCCTGCAGGATGGTGCCGTCGCTCGGCGCCGCCAGCACCTTGCCGGCCTTGACCAGTTCCACCACCGGCTCGGTGGCGTAATAGGCGAGCACCTTCATGCCGCTGCGGTCCTGGTAGTGCGCGAAATTGGCCGCCACTTCCGCCGCAACGGCATTGCCCAGCACATAATCAGGCCGGTACGACTGCAGGTGCTTGCGCACCAGCGCCATCTGGCTGCTGGCTTCCGGCGGCGCGTAACCGCCGTGCACCAGCTCGACCTGGGTGCCGGCCAGGCGCCGCTGCAGCGCTGCTTCGGCGTCGTTCACCCAGCCCGCGTCCTTGGGACCCGGCAGCCAGAGCACCTTGACTGGCCGTCCGTCGGCATCGGCCAGCAGGTAGCGCAGCGCGGCGCTGGCCATATCGCCGAAATCGACCAGGGAACGCGCCGTCACAGCTTTGCTGGTCACGCCGTTGACCAGGTCGATGACGGGGATGCCGGCGGCGCGGGCCGCGTCGATCTCCTTGTTCAGGCCATCGGCGGAAATGGCGCCCAGCAGGATTGCGTCGGCACGCTGGCTGATACAGGAAGTGAACTGGGAACGCTGGGTATCGAGGAATTCGTAGCCGCCCGCCTGGTAAATGCCGACGCGCACGCCGAGCCGGTCAGCCTCCTCCTGCAGGCCCCAGGAAATGCCCCACCAGTACTTGTCGCGCGCATGCGGCAGCAGCACGCAGATGCGCCAGGGGCTGGCGGCGCGCGGCAAGGCGCTATAGATGCCGGGCTTGCCGTCCAGGTTGGCGGCGACCGGGAACCATTCCGCGGCGGCTGCCGGGGCGGCGACGGCAGGCAGCAAGATCATTGTAAGTAGCAAGGCGCGCATGGCGCTCAGCATAGCAAAAAAACGGCAGGTCCGAAGACCTGCCAAAGATCATGAATCACCTCGAGAGAGTGGTACTGCTTGCTACAAAACTGCTTAGAAGGTGTGGCGCACGCCCAGGTTGTAGGCCTTGTCGCCGGTGCCGGCTTCGGTGTTGTTGCCGATGGTGTAGCCGGCGCCGTTCTTGTTGCTCATCTTGGCAACCATGGCGTACAGGTCGGTGCGCTTGGACAGCGGATGCAGGTAGCCGATGCCGAACTGGTTGGCGTCCTGGTTGTTCTGCTTGTCGTCCTTGCGGATGTAGGAAGCCAGGACGGTGCCGGTGCCGGCTTTCACGCCTACGCCCAGCAGCAGGGTGGTGCTGTCAGCGGACGATTTAGGAGCGACCTTGTAGCCGAAGGCGTTGGCCACTGGCAGCGGCGAGCTGCCGGCGCCTTTGTCGATTTCGTAGCCGAAGTAGGCCTTGGCGACGCCGAAGTCGTAGTTGGCGGCGAACAGGGTGTTCTTCACGCGGTCTTTACGCACGGCCGGGGTGGTGCCCACAGCGGCGGTGTCGTTGTTCTTGTTGTTGTATACAACGGATGCTTTCAGCGGACCCTGTGCGTAGTTCACTGCCAGGCCCAGTTGGCGGCCGGCGGTGTTGTCGCCCGCCTGCTCGCCGAAGCCGTACTGCACGTCAGCGCTGAAGCCTTCGAAGGTCGGGGTGGTGTACAGCAGGGAGTTGCTGACGCGGGTACCGGCGCCGCCGGTGGCGAACAGGTTCTTGGCATTGCCAGCGAAGCCGGCGCCGAATGGGTCAGCGGTCTTGGACAGCACGTTGTACAGCATGGTGTACTGGCGGCCCAGGGTCACGGTGCCCAGGTCCTTGCTCTTCAGGCCAACGAAAGCCTGGCGCTGGAACAGGGCGGAGTCGTTTTCGCCGGTGTCGATCTTGGTGCCGGCTTCCAGTTGGAAGATTGCGGAGTTGCCGCCGCCCAGGTCTTCAGTGCCGCGGAAACCGATACGGGAGGCATTACCCACGCCGCTGGTCAGCTTGGTGACACTGCCGGCGGCGCCGCCGCGCTCACCGACGATACCTGCGTCAGCGATACCGTAGATGGTCACATTGGATTGGGCTTGGGCTTGAGCTGCGAAACCGCCGATGATCAGTGCTGCCAGAGTCAGTTTTTTCACTTGTTGTCCTACAGTGTTGAAGTTGAGGGAAATGTTTCAAACGCAGCTATATTGCCCTCGAATTACTTCAACAATGTGACAGGAAAAAATTACTTCAGGCGGCTTGTAACAACCCAGTAATATTCCGAACGCAACACCTTAATTTCACGTGCGGCAATGCCCAAACGCTTGCGCAGCCAGCTGTCGGACGGGTAATTTTTCATCACTTCGTGCCGGTTACCGTCGGCATCTTTCTGGAACTCGTAGGTATTACCGTGCTGGTCGGTGCGCGCCACCGGGAAGCTTTCGCCGTCCACATAGTCTTCGCCCATCAGCACCAGCAGCACATCCTTGCCGACCTTCTCGCGCAATTGTTTCAGGAACTTGTCCTGCTTTTCGCGCCCCAGCTGGGCCCACAGGAATTCAGCGTAGACGGCCGTGTACTGGCCCGGCGCCACGTCCAGGCTGTCCAGGTCGAGGCTTTCCAGCTGCAGGACTTCGTGGCCGTCCAGCAGTTCTTCCACGTGCTCGCGCACTTCGTACAGTTCTTCTTCGTTAATCACAGTTCGTAGTTCTCATGTTCACCCTTCATCGCCTGCTCGATCAGCTTGCGGTTCAGGGTCGGCGCCAGCAGCTCGATGAAGGTATATATATAGGAGCGCAGGTAAGCGCCTTGTTTCACCGCCACGCGCGACACATTCATGCCGAACAGGTGGCCGGCAGGGATGGCGCGCAGGTTGCGGTCGCGGTCCGGGTCGAAGGCCATGCCGGCGATGATGCCGATGCCCATACCCAGTTCAACGTAGGTCTTGATCACGTCCGCGTCAATCGCTTCCAGCAGGACGTCCGGTTTCAGGCCACGCTTTTCGAAAGCCTGGTCGATGCGCGACCGGCCGGCGAAGGCGGCATCATACGTGATGACGGGGTGCTCGGCCACCTCTTCCAGCGTGATCGACTTGATCTTCAGCAGCGGATGGTCGGGCGGCACCACCACCACATGCTCCCACTGGTAGCACGGCAAGGTTACCAGGTTGTCCATGCCGGCGATCGATTCGGTGGCGATGCACAGGTCGGCCTGGTCGCGCTGCACCATCTCGGCAATCTGCTTGGGGTTGCCTTGCAGCAACGACAAGCGCACCTTCGGGTACTTCTGCATGAAAGCCTGCACTACCTTGGGCAGCGTGTAGCGCGCCTGGGTGTGGGTGGTGGCGATGGTGAAACTGCCCGAATCCTGCGCGGCGTACTCCTTGCCGATGCGTTTCAGGCTGTCGATTTCCTGCATGATCAGCTCGACCGAGGACAACACCAGCCGCCCGGGCTCGGTCAGGCCACGGATACGCTTGCCATGCCTTGTGAAAATATCAACACCTAACTCCTCTTCCAGCTCAATAATCGCCTTGGAAACGCCCGGCTGGGACGTGAACAAGGCCTTGGCGGCATCGGTCAGGTTGTAGTTCTGGCGCACGGCTTCCCGCACGAATCGCAATTGGTGAAGGTTCATTCTTGGTTCTCGTTGGACTCCCCAGCGCTATTTTACGCTGATGCTTATGCCTTAACAGCATATAAGCAAATAAAGACTATGTCGTTTGGAATAAAGCCCCAGTTTATTACCATTGATTCCACTTTGGGCAAGCCTGACTGGGACAGACATGTATCAATACGACCAATACGACCACCTCATCGTCCGCGAACGGATCGCGCAATACCGCGACCAGGTGCAACGCCGCCTGAACGATGAGCTGACGGAAGCTGAATTCCTGCCGCTGCGCTTGCAGAACGGCCTGTATAACCAGCGCCACGCCTATATGCTGCGTATCGCCGTGCCTTACGGCCTGCTGTCGTCGAAGCAGATGCGCATGTTTGCCCATATCGCGCGCAAATATGACCGCGGCTACGGCCACTTCACCACGCGCCAGAACATCCAGTTCAACTGGATCAAGCTGGAAGAGTCGCCGGATATCCTGGCCGACCTGGCCACCGTGGAAATGCACGCGATCCAGACGTCCGGCAATTGCATCCGCAACGTGACCTCCGACGAGTTCGCGGGCGTGGCAGCCGACGAGATTGTCGATCCGCGCCCTTATGCCGAGGTGCTGCGCCAGTGGTCCACCTTCCACCCTGAATTCGCCGCCCTGCCGCGCAAGTTCAAGGTCGCCATCAACGGCGCCCTGGAAGACCGCGCCGCCATCGCCGTGCACGACATCGGCCTGACCGTGGTGAAGAACGAGGCCGGCGAAATCGGCTTCAAGGTCATGGTCGGCGGCGGCATGGGCCGCACCCCGATCCTGGGCAGCGTGATCCGCGAGTTCCTGCCGCGCGAGCACATGCTGACCTATATCGAAGCGATCATGCGCGTGTATAACCTGCACGGCCGCCGCGACAACAAGTACAAGGCCCGCATCAAGATCCTGCTGAAAGCCGTGGGCGTGGAAGAATTCACGCGCCAGGTGGAAGCGGAGTGGGAAGACCTGAAAGGCACCGAGCAGACCCTGACGCTGGAGGAAATGGAACGCGTCATCGCCTACTTCCAGCCGCACGAATACAAAACGCTGCCGGTCTTCGACGCCGCTGCCGCCCACGCCGACAGCAAGGCCTTCGGCCTGTGGCTGAAGCGTAACGTGAAGCCGCACAAGGTACCGGGCTACGCCGCCGTGGTGCTGTCGCTGAAGAAGACCGGCGTGCCGCCGGGCGACGCGACCGATGCGCAGATGGACTTCATGGCCGACCTGGCCGACCGCTACAGCTTCGGCGAACTGCGCGTGACGCACGAGCAGAACATCGTGCTGGCGGACGTGGAACAGACCCAGTTGTTCGCGCTGTGGGAAGAGATCAAGGCGCAGGGCCTGGCCACGCCGAACATCGGCCTGCTGACCGACATCATCTGCTGCCCGGGCGGCGACTTCTGCTCGCTGGCCAATGCCAAGTCGATCCCGATCGCGCAGTCCATCGCCGAGCGCTTCGACCGCATCGACTTCCTGCACGATATCGGCGACTTCGAACTGAACATCTCGGGCTGCATCAACGCCTGCGGCCACCACCACGTCGGCAATATCGGCGTGCTGGGCGTGGATAAGGATGGCAGCGAATGGTACCAGGTGTCGATTGGCGGCGCGCAAGGCAACAACGCCGCCATCGGCAAGATCATCGGCCCGTCCTTCTCCGCCGCGCAGATGCCGGAAGTGATCGACCGCCTGCTGCAGGTGTATATCCGCGAACGCACGCCGGAAGAGCGTTTCGTCGACACCGCGCAGCGCCTGGGCATCGCCCCGTTCAAGGAATTCGTCTACGCCACCCCGATCGTGGCAGAAGCAGAGGAGGCTGAATATGCCTAAGCAAATCATCAAGGGCCGCGCCATCGTGGCGGACGACTGGAACCTGCTGCGCGCACCGGCTGCCGAAGGCGCCGATCCGGCCGCCGCCCCTGCCCCGGCCGATCCAGCCGTGGTGGCCGCGCTGGAAGTCCCGGCCGGCCGTGTGATCGTGCCGCTGGCAACCTGGCTGGCGCAGCGCGACGCGCTGTCCGCGCGTGCCGCCGCCGGCGAAATCGGCGTCTGGATCGCCCCGGACGAAGATCCGCGCGCCCTGCGCGACGACCTGCCGCGCCTGGGCGTGGTGGCGGTCGACTTCCCGAAATTCACCGACGGCCGCGGCTACTCGCACGCCTGGAACCTGCGTTCGCGCCTGGGCTGGACCGGCGAGCTGCGCGCCATCGGCGACGTGCTGCGCGACCAGCTGTTCTCGATGCAGCGCGTGGGCTTCGACGCCTACGACACGCGCCCGGACCGCAGCATTGAAGAAGCGCTGAAAGGCCTGACCGTCTTCAGCGAAACCTACCAGGCATCGGTCGACCAGCGCGTACCGCTGTTCCGCCGCCAAGCCCGCCCTGCCCCTGCCGCCACGACCGGAGCCTGAACATGAGCGAACTCGCAGCCCGCGTCGGACAGACGCTCGCCACGCTGGAACGTATTGCCCAAGACTATTCGCCGGCGGTATTCGCCTCCAGCCTGGCGGCCGAAGACATGGTGCTGACCGACCTGATCCTGAAGGCCGGCCTGCCAATCGGCATCTTCTCCCTGGAGACGGGACGCCTGCACAAGGAAACCCTGGGCATGGTGGACCGCGTGCGCGAACGCTACGGCTACGAGATCGCCCTGTACCGCCCGGTAACGGCCGCGGTGACGGACCACATCATCAAGCACGGCCACAACGCCTTCTACGATAGCGTCGAACTGCGCAAGGCCTGCTGCCACATCCGCAAGGTCGAGCCGCTGGGCCGCGCGCTGCAAGGCAAGAAGGCCTGGGTCACCGGCCAGCGCCGCGCGCAATCGAGCACCCGTGCCGAGCTGTCGGTGCAGGAAGACGACGCCGCGCATGGCATGCAAAAGTTCAATCCCCTGGCCGACTGGTCGGAGGAAGAAGTCTGGGAATACATCCGCGGTAATGAAGTGCCGTACAACCCGCTGCACGACCAGGGCTTCCCTTCCATCGGCTGCGAGCCCTGCACCCGCGCCATCCAGCCGGGCGAAGATGTGCGCGCCGGCCGCTGGTGGTGGGAAAACCCGGAATCGAAGGAATGCGGCCTGCACCTGGTCGACGGAAAACTGATTCGCATTAAGAAAGTAGCCTGAACATGAACGCACTGGTAGAACAACACGTCAATTCGCGCCACCTGGACGCGCTGGAATCGGAAGCGATCCACATCATGCGCGAGGTGGCCGCCGAATGCGCGAACCCTGCCCTGCTGTTCAGCGGCGGCAAGGATTCCGTGGTCCTGCTGCGCATCGCCGAGAAGGCTTTCCGCCCGGGCAAATTCCCCTTCCCGCTGGTGCATATCGACACCGGCCACAATTTCGCCGAAGTGATCGAATTCCGCGACCGCCGCGTGGCCGAACTGGGCGAGCGCCTGATCGTCGGCTCCGTCGAGGAATCGATCAAAAAGGGCACCGTGCGCCTGCGTAATCCGCAGACCGACTCGCGCAACGCCGCGCAAGCCGTGACCCTGCTGGAAACCATCGCCGAACACGGCTTCGACGCCTGCATCGGCGGCGCCCGCCGCGACGAGGAAAAGGCCCGCGCCAAGGAGCGCATCTTCTCCTTCCGCGACGAATTCGGCCAATGGGACCCGAAGGCGCAGCGCCCGGAACTGTGGGACCTGTATAACACCCGCGTCCACCCTGGCGAAAACATGCGCGTGTTCCCGATCTCGAACTGGACCGAGCTGGATGTGTGGCAGTACATCGCCCGCGAGAAACTGGCCCTGCCGTCGATCTACTTTGCGCACGAACGCCAGGTGATCCCGCGTAACGGCCTGCTGGTGCCGCTGACCGACCTGACCCCGGCGCGTGAAGGCGAAGCCGTCGAAACCCGCGTAGTGCGCTTCCGCACCGTGGGCGACATCTCCTGCACCTGCCCTGTGGCCTCCGACGCCGCCGACGTGGACGCGATCATCGCCGAAACCGCCGTCACCGAAGTCACCGAACGCGGCGCCACCCGGATGGACGACCAGACCTCCGAAGCCTCCATGGAAAAACGCAAGAAGCAAGGATATTTCTGATGAACGCACGTAACGAGAACCTGAACGAACGCAGCCTCCTGCGCTTCATCACCGCCGGCTCCGTCGACGACGGCAAGAGCACCCTGATCGGCCGCCTGCTGTTCGACAGCAAGGGCATCTTCGCCGACCAGCTGGCCGCCGTGTCGCGCGCCAAGCATAAGCGCACCGTGGGCGACACCATCGACCTGTCCCTGCTGACCGACGGCCTGGAAGCGGAGCGCGAACAAGGCATCACCATCGACGTGGCCTACCGCTATTTCGCCACGCCCAAGCGCAAATTCATCATCGCCGACACCCCGGGCCACGAGCAGTACACCCGCAATATGGTGACCGGCGCCTCCACCGCCGACGCCGTGATCATCCTGGTCGACGTGTCGAAAGTGAAGCTGCGCGAAGACGGCGGCGTGGACCTGCTGATCCAGACCAAGCGCCACTCCACCATCGCCCACCTGCTGCAGATCGAACACGTGGTGGTGGCTGTCAACAAGATGGACCTGGTGAACTACGACCAGGACGTGTACGAGCGCATCGTCAAGGCCTACCGCGAGTTCGCCGCCACCCTCGGCATCAAGCACGTCACCACCCTGCCGCTGTCGGCGCTGGCTGGCGACAATGTGGTCGAGAAGAGCGAGCGCATGGCCTGGTACCAGGGCCCTACCCTGATCGAGCTGCTGGAAGACCTGTCGGTGTACGACGAATCGCACGCCTCCGCCTTCCGCTTCCCGGTGCAGCTGGTGGCGCGCCACAACGGCCACGAAGCCAACGACTTCCGCGGCTATATGGGCCGTATCGAAGCGGGCAGCGTCTCTGTCGGCGACAAGCTGGTGGTGCAGCCTTCCGGCCAGAGCGCCACGGTGAAAGAGATCGTCACCTTCGACGGCTCGATCCCGTTCGCTTCGGCGGGCCAGTCGGTCACCATCGTGCTGGAAGAGTATGTGGACGTGTCGCGCGGCGACCTGCTGGCATCGAGCGCGCAACCGGCGCAGCTGCTCAAGCAGGTGAGTGCCGATGTGTGCTGGCTGTCCGAAGAGCCGCTGGACCTGCGCCGCAAGTACTGGATCAAGCACGGCACCAAGCAGACTGCCGCAAAAGTGACGAAAATCGACTCCATCCTTGACATCAACACCCAGCACCGTCACGATGCCAATGTGCTCAAGCTGAACGACGTGGCGCGCATTGCGCTCACCGTGCAGCAGCCGCTGGCGGCCGATGCCTACTCGGATATCCGCGCCACCGGCGCCTTCATCCTGATCGATGAGGTCACGCACCAGACTGTCGCCGCCGGCATGATCCGCCTCGGCGAGTAAGCTAATCGCCAAGGAGCCTGCGCAATGCCATACGGGAAGGTGTATCTGATTGGAGCTGGACCCGGGGCGCAGGACTTGATCACCTTACGCGGCGCACGCCTGCTGGCGCAGGCCGAGGTGGTGCTGTATGACGCGCTGGTGACGCCGGAAATGCTGGAGCTGTGCCCGCAGGCCGAGAAAATCTCGGTCGGTAAACGGGCCGGCCAGCGTTCGGCGGCGCAGGAATCCATCAACCAGCAACTGGTTGAATGCGCGGCGCGCTACCGGCTGGTGGTGCGCCTCAAGGGCGGCGACCCGATGCTGTTCGGACGCGCGGACGAGGAATTGTCGGCGCTGGAGGCCGAGGGCATCGAGGTGGAAGTGGTGCCGGGCATTACCACCGCCGTTGCCGCCGCCGCCGCCACTTTGCAGCCGCTCACCAAACGTGGCGTGGCGCGCAGCGTGGCATTCTTTACTTCTTCCACGGCGCCGGGGCATCCGGAAGAGCTGACCATTCCTTCCACTGATACGCTGGTGCAGTATATGGGCGGGCGCGAAGCGATTGCCACGGCCAATAACCTGCTGTCGCAAGGGCGCGCGCCGGAGACGCCGGTGGTGGTGATCGAGAATGTGTCGCGGCCGGACCAGCGGGTGGAGCGCATTACCCTGGCCGAATTGGCGCATGGGCTGCCTGCGGCGCATGGGCCGGTGCTGGTCATGCTGGGCAATGCCATGGCAGCGCGGCCGCGCCAAACCCGGTAAACCGGGGTCAGACCCAAGGGTCAGACCCTCGGCCTGCGGCAGCCGCGTAACAGGGTCTGACCCTTGGGTCTGACCCTGGTTTACCGGGTTTAGGCGTAAAATACCGACCTCATTAAAAAAGAGGTACCAACGATGAGCCAAGCCCACGAAATGCTGGAGCGCGCCCGCAATGCGCGCCTGGCCGGCAAATACGAAGACGCCCTGCGCGACCACCTGTGGTTCCACGAGCACGCCCTGGCCGAAGACCCGTCGCTGGCCGGCGTCCGCCTGTCGTTCGCCCTGCGCGACTGGATCTACCTGGCCGAACAATTCCCCCTGGCGCGCCGCGCCCTGCAAGCGATCCGCGACCGCGACACCCAGCGCATCCTGAACGGCGGCGCCACGCTCGGTCTGTTCCAGGACGTCAGCGCCATCAACAGCGCCCTGGGCGACGACCGCTCCACGCACGAACTGTTCACCCAGCTGGACACCCAGCTGCCGGACATGGCCAAGGACTGCGCCGACCTGGCCCTGCCAGCCCTGGTAGCCGTGGAAGACTTCCAGCTGGCGCGCCGCTACCTGCCCGACCCGGTAGCCCGCATCACCGCGCTGGCCACCCGCGTCAACGACTTCGCCGAAGAAATGGCCAAGCGCGGCAACACCTCATCCGCCCCGCAACTGCTGGCCTTCGTGCTGAACTACGCCAAGGAAGTACGGCTGGTGGTGGAAGTGCTGCGCCGCCTGGGCGAAGATGATGAAGCGTTCAAGGCCAGCAACGCGGCCCTGGAAGCCTTGAAGTCCGACGCCCTGCGCGACGCCGTACAGCGCGAGTTCGAAAATCCTGGCAGCACCATCGCCGCCATGGTGGCTCATGCCAAAGGCGAAGGCAAGGCCGACAAGCAGTAATCCGTCATCGCCCGCAGCACCTCCGGGTCCTCGCCCACCGCGCCCACGGCGCGGATGGCGACACCCGGATGCGCCAGGCGCATCTCATCCAGGATCAGCGGCAGGTCGCGCAGCACATGGCCGCCCTGCCCCAGGAACACCGGCACCACCGTCACATCATCCACGCCCTGCGCCACCAATGTGGCCACCTGCTCCGGCAGGCGCGGCGACATCAGCTCCAGGAAGGCCAGCGAGACATCGGTATCCAGCGCCCGTGCCGCCACCATGTCGCGCAGGCGCTCGAACGGCGCCGCCCAGCTGGCGGAGCGCGCGCCGTGCGCGAACAGTACTAATGCGCGGCCGCCCATGCTAATGCCGCTCCACCCAGTACAACGCCGCCAGCGCCAGCATCAGATACAGCAGGCTTGGCATCAGCGCGGTCAGGAAAGCCGGCAGTGCCGACAGCACGCCGATGTGCGAGAACAGCGTGTTCACCAGCAGGAAGCTGACGCCGATCATGATGCCGATGAAAATCTTCAGGCTCACGCCGCCGGCACGCGTGTGCAGGTAGGCGAACGGCAGCGCCAGCGCCATCAGCACCAGGATCGCCATCGGGTCGAACAGCTTTTTCCAGAACGCGATCTTGAAGCGCTCGGTCTCCTGCTTGTTTTCCTGCAGGTGGCGGGTGTACACCGCCAGTTCGATGGCCGACATGCGCTCCGGGTCCGAACGCGACACCGACAGGATGCGCGGCGTGATCTCGGAAATCAGCTCCTTGCTGGCGTACTTCTTGATCTCCACCGCGCCCGTCTCCTGCGCGAAATTATTGGCCAGGGTTGCCTCGGCCCCCTCCACCGCCAGCGCCGGATTGCTGAAGATATTCTCGGTCACATCGCTCAGCAGCCAGGTGTTCTTGCCGCTGAAGACAGCCGACTTGGCGTAAGTCAGCGTGCGCAGGCGGAAGCGGTTGTCGAAGTCGTACAGCTTGACGTCCACCAGCTTGCCGTCCGAACGCACCTCGCGCACGTTGAAGAAGCGCGTACCCTGCACCTCGCCGGTCATGCCCTCGCTCTTGATGATGTCCTTGGTCCACATGCCGGAGCGGAATTCCGACGACACCGTGGCGCCCCGCCCCATCAGGCGCAGCTTCTCGGCCACCGGCGCCAGGCGCGGCGTAATCAGCTCGCCGAAGATAAAGGCCAGCAACACCAGCACCAGGCCGACCCGGCCCACCATGCTGGCCGCCATGCGCGTCGACATGGACGAGGCGCGCATGATGGTGAACTCTGAGGTCGAGGCAAACTGCGCCATCGTGTAGATGGTGCCGATCAGCGCCGCCACCGGCAGTACCTCGTTCACGTGCTGCGGCATCATCGCCAGCATATATAGCGCGGCATGCTCCATGCCGTAGCCGTTCTTGCCGACCACCGGCAGCTCGCCTGTCAGGTCGAAGAAAGCCTGCAAGCCAAGCAGCGCGGCCAGCGCGAACGCCACCGCCTGCAGGATCGAGACGAAGAAGTAACGCTGCAGAATCCTCATTTCTTGCCGCCTCCACGCTTGAAGGCAGCCCACAGGGCGCGCGGATGGTAGCGGTGGTTCACGTTCAGGCGCCAGGCGAACAGCAGCAGCACAGTCAGCGCCATGCCAAGATGCAGCGGCCACCATGCCATGCCAAAGGCGAACTTGCCGCGCCGGATGCCGGATTCGATCACGTTAATCAGGTTGTTATAGGTGAAGAAGATCAGCACCGCGATAATCAGGTTGGTCGCGCTGCCTGCGCGCGGATTGACAAAGCCGAGCGGGATCGCCAGCAGCACCAGCCCTATGCAGGCCAGCGGCATCGACATGCGCCACATCAGCTCCCCCTTGGCCGCCTCGGTACTGGAGGCCAGCAGCTCGCCGGTCGGCAGCGCCTTGGCTTCCTTCTGCCCGCCCACTTCCGTAGTACGCTGCGACACGCGCATGCTGTAGCGCTCGAACTCCATGCTCTGGAAATCGGCGTCGCCCGGCTTGCCCTGGTAGCGTCGGCCGTTCTTGAGCACCAGGTGGCGGTCGCCGGACGGCAAGGTCTCGATCACGCCCTCGCTGGCCACCACCACCGACGTGCCCTTGGCATCGACCTGGTTGACGAAGACATTGCGCACCACCGCGCTGCTGCCGGACACGCCCTCAACAAAGAAGATGCGGTTGGCGGAGGACGATTCCTTGAACTGGCCCGGCGACACCTTTTGCAGGTCCTCACGTTTGGTAAAGCGCTCCGTGTACTCGGCGCTTTTGGAACGCGCCCAGGGGGTTGCGTAAAAACTGAGCACCCCGGTCAGCACGATCAGCGGCAGCGCGAACATCAGCACCGGCTTGACGAAACGCGTGAGGCTGACGCCCGATGCGAACCACACCACCATCTCCGAATCCTTGTAGATGCGGGTCACCACCATCAGGACTGAAATAAAACTGGTGAAAATCAGGACAATTGGCAGATAATTCAGGGCTGCGAACGCAATAAGCGCAATGACATCGCTGGACGCGACCTTGCCCCCTGCGGCTTTACCGAGGATCGAAATCAGGGTCCACGTCAGGAGGATCGAGAACAGTACCGTAAAGGAGGCCCCGGCAGAGCTGACCAGCTCACGGCGGAGGGCACGATGGAAAATCATTCGACGTTTATAATTCGTTCTACAAAATTAAGGAGAATCCAAATGGACTTTAGCATAAAAGCATTCGACGCCAAGAACACCATCGCCAGCGCCAAAAGCGGCTGCGTCGTGGTCGGCGTCTTCGAAAACAAGAAACTCTCGAAAGCGGCTAAAGCCCTCGACAGCGCCGGTGAGATCACTGCAGCGCTGAAGTCCGGCGACATCACCGGCAAGGCCGGCACCACCCTGCTGCTGCGCGGCCTGAAAGGCGCTGCCGCCGAACGCGTGCTGCTGGTGGGCCTGGGCAGCGACGAAGCGGTTGCTGAAAAAGCCATCAGCTCCGCCATCAATGCCGCCATCAAGGCGCTGGGCACCGTCGCCTCGACGGACGCTATTATCGCATTGCCGCTGGACGAAGTGAAAGGCCGCGAGGTTGACTGGGCCATCCGCGCCGCCGTGCTGGCCGGCCGCGACGCCGTGTACCGCACCGATTCCCAGAAATCCAAGAAAGACCCGGCATGGGCCGGCCCGAAGAAGGTCGCCCTGGCTGTGGCCAACAACGCCGCCACCAAACTGGCGCTGTCGCAGGCCGTGGCGATCGCCAACGGCATGGAACTGACCAAGGACCTGGGCAACCTGTCCGCCAACGTCTGCACCCCGACCTACCTGGCCAACACCGCCAAGAAACTGGCCAAGGACTTCGGCTTTGAAGTCGAGATCCTGGACCGCAAGCAGATGGAAGCCCTGAAAATGGGTTCCTTCCTGTCCGTGACCAACGGCTCCGAGCAGGCGCCTAAATTCATCGTCCTGAAGCACAAGGGCGGCAAGGCCAAGGACGCGCCGACCGTCCTGGTGGGCAAAGGCATCACCTTCGACACCGGCGGCATCTCGATCAAGGCCGGTCCAGGCATGGACGAGATGAAATACGATATGTGCGGCGCCGGCTCCGTGCTGGGCACCTTCCGCGCGATCGGCGAAATGGGTCTGAAGTCCAACGTGATCGGCATCGTCGCCGCCTGCGAGAACATGCCTTCCGGCCGCGCCACCAAGCCGGGCGACATCGTCACCTCGATGAACGGCCTGACCATCGAGATCCTGAACACCGACGCCGAAGGCCGCCTGATCCTGTGCGACGCGCTGACCTACGCCGAGCGCT
>NZ_JAYSCO010000089.1:0-15779 GCF_041914865.1 Pseudoduganella sp.
AAAACTTGCGCGTAGCGCAAGTTTTGTCCGATTGTCAGACCTGACCCCGAATTTCAATTAGTCAAGGTTCCAGACGTATTGCATGCGGAACCATGATTCATAAGGCACGCCATCGACAGTGCCCGGGGTGAAGCGGCACAAGGACAGGCCGTTGAGCGCGGCGCGGTCGAGGTCGCGCGAGCCGCTGGAGCGTTCGACCTTGGCGCTGGCGACTTTCCCGTCTTTTCCTACCAGGAAGGCTAACGACACGGTGCCTGTCTCTTCGTTGCGCAAGGCGGCGGCGGGGTAGGCCGGCTTGGCGCAGTTGTTGGCGTCAATGATCGGCGCGACCCGTACCGGTTCGTGCTGCGCTACTCCTCCGCCACCACTTCCGGTGCCGCTGCCCGTGCCGCTTCCCGCATTGCCACTGGTCACGCCATCGTCGTCGATGATGCGGCGGGCGGTGATAGTGGGCTGGTCCGGAATGGTTTCGATGATCGGCTTCGGCACGCTGATCGGCGGGTCGCGGAACGTTGGCTCGAATTCGGTTTCTGGTTTGGGTTGCGGCAGATCGAGCTTTTCCGGTACCGGCGTTACGGTGATGTCGGGCGGGACGGCACGGGTAAACGTGATCGTCGAGTTTTTCACGGCGATGAAGGCTGCCAACAGGTGCGCGATGGTGACGAAGGCGATGCCGGTGTAATTCTTGCGTGGGGTTTCGTAGTTCATGGAAGCCTCCTTTTCCTTTGGTTGGAATGGTGAATTGCTAGGTGTTGGAAGCATATTCTTCTATTTAGTGGAAATTGGCAAGTAATTTTTATTGCTATGTCTTTGCGTGGTATCCTTCTACCTCCTAGTAACGGATCATTCCATGGATAAAACCAAAGTACTGCTGGCTGATGACCACCCTGTAGTGATGGGCGGCTTTGCGATGGCGCTTGCCAGTTTCGGCATTGAGGTGGTGGGGCAGGCGCGGACCCCTGCGGAGGCGGTGCAGCTTTACCAGGAGCTGGCACCTGACGTTGCTATCCTCGATATGCGCTTCGGCGAGCAGATGACGGGGCTGGATGTGGCGCGCGAAATCCTGGCGGGTGACCCGAAGGCGCGCATTATTTTCCTGACCCAGTTCGACCAGGATGCGCTGGTGAAGGAGGCTTACCGCATCGGTGCGCGCGCCCTGGTGACCAAGGATTGCGATCCGGCAGACCTGGCGAACGCGGTGCAGCGCGCGCGCCAGGGCGAGCTGTATTTCATGCCGGCGATCGCGGAGCGCCTGGCCAGCCTGTCGGTGCTGGGCGAGCAGTCGCCGCAGGCGTTGCTGGACGAGCGCTCGCTGGAGATCTTCAAGCTGATGGCGGAGGGGCTGACCAATGCCGAAATCGCCGACCGGCTGGGCGTCTCCAGCAAGACCATCAGCAATTCGAGCCAGGCGATCAAGGATAAGCTGGGCGTTGAGCGGGCGGCCGACATCACGCGCCTGGCTGTGCGTCACGGCTTGCTGCAGGCGTGACCGGCGTACTGGGCGCGCTCGCCGCGCGCGTGCGGCTTGGCACGCGCGGCCGTCTGCTGGCCATTACGCTGCTGCCGATGCTGGCGCTGTGCGCCACGCTGACCTGGTACCACTACCAGGCGCGCCAGGCCGAGGTGCAGGCGGAGCTGGCGGAGCGCGGGCGTTTGCTGGCGGCGGCGCTGGTGGCGAGCAGTGAAATCAGCTTGATGTATGGCCAGTTTGACGAGCTGCGCGCCACCATCAACGGCATGCTGCAGACGGATAGCGCAATCCAGCGCATCACCCTGCTCGATGCCAGCCGCAAGCCTTTGCTGGATGTGGCGGCGCGCGGCGACGCCAGGCCGGAAGCGCGCTATTACGAGGCGGCGGTGCATAAGCGCTTGCTGTACGTGACCGGCGGCGGCAACCGCAACGTGGGCACCATGGGTTATGTGCAGGTGCGCATGACGCCGAGCGCCATGCTGCTGAAGGCGCGCCAGCGATTGCAGCTGGAGCTGGCGGTGGCGCTGGCGGGTTTGCTGGCCTGCGTTGCGCTGGCCTGGCGCATGACCAGCGGCTTTGCCGATTCCCTGCAGGCGTCGATGGCGGCTGTGCGTGCGGCGGATGCGGAGAAGCGCCGCCTGCTGCAGCGGGTCACGTCGGCGGTGGAGGATGAGCGCAAGGCGATTGCGCTGGAAATCCACGATGAGCTGAATGCCACCCTGATCGCGGTGCGGCTGGAGGCGCAGCAGGTGGCCACCCTGGCCGAAGGCATGGCGCCAGCGGGAACCGCGGCGCAGGTGCGCGACAAGGCGCAAACCATCACCCGGCTGGCGCTTGGCCTGTACAACAACGGCCGCTCGCTGGTGCGCCGGCTGCGGCCGGAGATGCTGGATATGCTCGGCCTGCAGGGCGCGCTGGAGGAAATGGTGCGCCAGGTCGGCAGCAGCCATCCGGCCTGCCATTTCGTGCTGAAGGTGGAGGGCGACGTGGGCGCCATCACGGGCGATGCGGCGATTTCCGCCTACCGCATCGTGCAGGAGGCGCTCTCCAACATCGTCAAGCATGCGCGCGCCAGCCGCGCCAGCGTGGAAGTGTCGCGCCAGGGCGACGTTTTGCACATCCGGATTGGCGACAATGGCGTCGGTTTCGATCCCGCGCGCACCGCCGCCGGGGTGGGCCTGGCGGGCATGTGCGAGCGTGTGCAGGCGCTGGGCGGCAGTTTTGCGCTCGATTGCGCATCCGGCACGCGTATCGCCATTGAACTGCCGCTGTAAAGTATTAAATTACGATACTTTGACAAGCCGGGTTGAGTGGCTGGAAAATGTCCTGTATGTTGTCAGCACTTTCACTATTCCTGTGACGCAACATGAGCCATCCCAGCCAGTTCGACCTGCTGAAACAGCGCCGCTTCGCGCCATTCTTCTGGACGCAATTCCTCGGCGCGTTCAACGATAACCTGTTCAAGACCGCCCTGGTGGTGGCCCTGGCCTTCGACGCCAAAAACTGGACCGATTTGCCGCCGTCGCTGGTGACCAACCTGGTGCCGGGCCTGTTCATCCTGCCCTATGTATTCTTCTCGGCCACCTCGGGCCAGATCGCGGAGAAGCTGGAGAAGGGCCGCCTGGCGCGCATTATCAAGTGGCTGGAGATCGGCATCATGGCGGTTGCCGCCCTGGGCTGGTTCTCGCATAACCTGTGGCTGCTGATGTTCGCCATCCTGGGCATGGGCACGCACTCGACCCTGTTTGGTCCGGTCAAATACGCTTACATGCCACAGCACCTGAAGCCGGAGGAGCTCACCGGCGGCAACGGCATCGTCGAGATGGGCACCTTTGTCGGCATCCTGCTGGGGCAAGTGTTCGGCGCCATCATCGTTGCGCAGCAGCCGAACGGCGTGGCCTGGCTGGCCGCTGCCACGCTGTTTTTCGCGGTGCTGGGCCTGGCCACGGCGTACGGCATCCCGCATACGCCGGCGCCGCAACCGGCATTGAAGATCAACTGGAACCCGTTCACCGAATCGATCCGTAATATCCGCTTCTCGGCCGGCAACCGCAGCGTCTTCCTGTCGATGCTGGGCAACTCGTGGTTCTGGTTCTATGGCGCGATCGTGCTGGCCCAGTTCCCGGTGTATGCCAAGGATTACCTGAAGGGCGACGACAGCGTGTTCGTGCTGCTGCTGACCATGTTCTCGCTGGGTATCGGCGCCGGTTCGCTGCTGTGCGAAAAGCTCTCCGGCCGCAAGGTGGAAATCGGCCTGGTGCCATTCGGTTCGATTGGCCTGTCGGTGTTCGGCATCGACCTGTACCTGGCCAGCCTTGGCTACAGCGCGCCGGGCCAGGTGAACTTCGCTTCCATGCTGATGCAGCCGGGCGCCTGGCGCATCATCTTCGACGTGGTGATGATCGGCGTGTTCGGCGGCTTCTTCATCGTGCCGCTGTTCGCGATGATCCAGCTGCGCGCCGACCCGCAGCACCTGTCGCGCACCATTGCGGGCATGAACATCATGAACGCGCTGTTCATGGTGGTGGCCACCGGCGTGGCGATCCTGCTGCTGAAGCAGGGCTTCACGATTCCGGAACTGTTCCTGGCCACGGCCATCATGAACGGCCTGGTGGCGGTGTATATCTTCTCGCTGGTGCCGGAGTTCCTGCTGCGCTTCCTGGCCTGGATCCTGATCCATACCGTGCACAAGGTGAAGACCGTGGATGCGGACCGTATCCCGGAGGAGGGCGGCGCGGTCCTGGTGTGCAACCACGTCAGCTATGTGGATGCGCTGGTGATCGTGGCGGCCAGCCCGCGCCCGATCCGCTTCGTGATGGACCACCGCATTTTCAAGACGCCGTTCATCGGCTGGATTTTCCGCACCGCCAAGGCGATCCCGATCGCGCCGGCCAAGGAAGACCCATGGTTGATGGAGAAGGCTTTCGTCGATATCGCGCAGGCCTTGCATGAAGGCGAGCTGGTTTGCATCTTCCCGGAAGGTAAGCTGACGCGCGATGGCGAAATGAGCGAGTTCAAAGGCGGCATCAAGAAGATCGTGGAGCGCTCGCACGTGCCGGTGATCCCGATGGCGCTGCGCGGCCTGTGGGGCCATCTGCTGAGCCGCAGCAAGGATAACCTGCTGGAGCGCGCCTTCCGCAAAGGCTTCCGTTCGCAGCTGTCGCTGGCGGTGGGCGAGCCGGTTGCGCCGACTGAAGTAAGCCCGGAATTGTTGTACCAGCAGGTGGCGGAACTGCGCGGCGACTGGAAGTAAAAAAATGTAGCCAAGTTCTCCCGCGCGCTACATACCTCTACATACAAAGGCGTCGTTCAGGCGCCTTTGGTCCTTTTTACAATTGGGTTTCTTTAAAACTTTTGTAAGAAGGGCACACAATGAAAACTATCCTGAAGACCGGCCTTTCCGTCGCCATCCTGTCGCTGCTGGCGGCATGCGGCGGTGGCAATGGGGAGACCAAGCCGCAGCGCCTGAACATGCTGATCGACTTCGACAAGGGCGTGACCGGCTGGACTGGCGGCACCGCCGACTACACGCCGGAGACGGCGCCGGTCAACGTCAAGTTTGAAGCGAAGGCGCTGCCGGCTCCCCTGACCGGCAAGGGTTATCTCATTGGCGGCACCAATCAAAGCGACGACCTGTTCGTGTTCGTGAAAAAGCAGTTCACCGGCATGGAAAAGAACGGCGTCTATAACGTTAGCTTCTCCGTCAAGTTCGCCAGCAACGTGCCGTCCGGCTGCTTCGGCGTGGGTGGCGCGCCGGGCGAGGCGGTGTGGGTGTATGCCGGCGCAACCGCCGCCGAGCCGAAGGCGGTCACCACCAACGATGGTTATATCCGCATGAACGTGGACCGCGGCAACCAGGGCGGCGGCGGCAAGGAAGGCGATATCCTGGGCAATATCGCCAACGGCCAGGCTTGCGGCGGCACGCCGGCCTACGCCAGCAAGACGCTGAAGAGCGAGAAGCCGTTGAAGGTGACCGCAGACGCCAACGGTGCGGTCTGGGTCATGCTGGGTATCGACTCCGGCTTCGAAGCGTATTCGGAAATCATCCTGCAAAGCGTGGAGATGGAAGCGGTTCCCGCCACTCTGTGATAGGCTAGCGCCGGGGCGGATCCTCCAAGCCGGCCTGTCCTTGCCAGGCGCATGGACAGCCTCTGCGGGGCTACCCCGCGGGATATTGAAGGTCCTGCACTACGCCGCATGAGCGTCCTTGCGCTAACGCGCAACGCTGCTCACGCATCACGAGACTCGTTGAAGGAATTCCGCCCCTCTCCGCCAGCATGGATATCGATAAACTTGCCGTGCTGGCGCTGGCCGATACGCTGCTTGCCAGCGATGGCAGCCTGCCTGCGTTGCTGGCGGCATGCAGCCGCGTGTTCGAGGTTCCTTTGCCCTGGGCGCCGCGCGTGTGCGGCGCGCTGATCGAGCGCACCGGGGAAAACTTCCATTTCTTCAGCCGGCAGGAGTTGGCAGATATCCTCTGGCATCTTCTTGGCCGCGACGATGCGGGTCTTGCCGCGCTGCCTTTTACCGAATTGCCGCCGGTGCGGCGCTACTGCCTCGACCTGCCGCAGCAGCCGCCGAAGCCGGCCTGGCTGGCCGCACTTGCGCTGCCGGAACTGCCAACCGTTGGCGACCTGGCAGCCTGGCTGGGCGAACCGGTTGGCGCGCTGGACTGGTTTTCCGACCAGTGGCGGGCCGACGGCGCGGCGCAAGCGGCGCTCCAGCATTACCACTACCGCTGGGTGCCCAAGCGCAGCGGCGGCTGGCGGCTGATCGAAATTCCCAAGGCGCGCCTGCGCCGCCTGCAGCACAAGGTCCTGCGCCAGCTGCTGGACCGGGTGCCGCCGCATGCCGCCGCGCATGGCTTCCGGCGCGGCCATTCCTGCCGCACGCACGCGGCGCTGCACGCTGGCCAGCAGGCCGTGCTGCGCATGGACCTGAAGGACTTTTTCCCGAGCATCCGGGCCGCGCGCATCCACGCCCTGTTCGAAAAGCTCGGCTACCCGCCGCGCGTGGCCGGCACGCTGGCCCGCCTGTGCGTCAACCGCGCGCCGCACGGCATTTTCCGCGCGGGGCAGGGCGGCGCCATGCTGCCCTGGGCCGAGCGCCAGGCCTTGAAGTCGCCGCACCTGCCGCAAGGATCGCCATGCTCGCCGGCGCTGGCCAACCTGTGCGCCTATCGCCTGGACTTGCGCCTGGCGGCGCTGGCGCAGTCGCTGGGCGCAAGCTACAGCCGCTATGCCGACGACCTGGCGTTTTCCGGCGGCGCGGACCTGGCGCGTGCGGCCGACCGCTTCCATATCCAGGTAGCCGCCATCGCCCTGGAAGAGGGCTTCCAGGTCAACACCCGCAAGACGCGCCTGATGCGCGAGAGCGTGCGGCAGCAGGTGACGGGCGTGGTGGTCAACGCCCGGCCCAACCTGGCGCGCGACGAGTATGACCGGCTGAAGGCAATCCTGACCAACTGTGTGCGCCATGGCCCGGTGTCGCAGAACCGCTCCGGCCACCCCCATTTCCGTGCTCACCTGGCCGGCAAAATCTCCCACGTCCGTATGCTGAACCCGCAACGCGCGGGGCGGCTGCAGACCCTGTTCGCGGCGATCCACTGGGATCTTCATTAATGTAACAGCATGTTGCTGACTCGTCGGTCAGATTCCGGATCATGTTAGAATGATCGTTCATTCTAGTTCTTCTCGGAAAAAAGATGAAAAACATGCAAAAGAATTTTGTGCTGCTGGGCGTGGTCGCCGCAGTGGCAGGGCTGGTGGCCGGATGCGGCGGCAAGCAGGCCGGCGGCCAGGGCGCCCCGGGCGGTCAGCAGGCGCCGGAAGTCGCGGTATTCACTGTTTCGCCGCAGCCGCTGGCCATGAGCACCGAGCTGCCGGGCCGCACCGCCGCCTACCAGGTGGCTGAGGTGCGCCCGCAGGTGGGTGGCCTGGTGCAGAAGCGCCTGTTCACCGAAGGTTCGGACGTCAAGGCCGGCACGCAGCTGTACCAGATCGATCCGGCTACTTATCAGGCTACCTTCAACTCCGCCAAGGCCAGCCTGGCCAAGGCCAAGGCCAACCTGGCGGCGGCCGCCCCGAAAGTGGCGCGCTATAAAGAGCTGGTGGCGATCGAAGGCGTGAGCCGCCAGGATTACGACGATGCGGTGGCCGCCCACGAGCAGGCCAAGGCCGAAGTGGAAGCGGCGCAGGCCGCAGTCGACGCGGCGCGCATCAATGTGGAGTACACCAAAGTGGCTGCGCCGATTTCGGGCCGCATCAGCCGTTCCAATGTGACGCCGGGCGCGCTGGTGACCGCCGGCCAGGCGACCGCGCTGACCACCGTGCAGCAGCTGGACCCGATCTACGTGGACGTGACCCAGTCCAGCGAGGAGCTGCTGCGCCTGAAGCGCGAAATGGACAGCGGTTCGATCAAGCGGGCCGACGGCCAGGCCAAGGTGACCCTGCTGCTGTCGGACGGCAGCAAGTACGCGCTGCCGGGCAAGCTGCAGTTCTCCGACGTCAGCGTCGATCCGGGCACCGGCAACGTGACCCTGCGCGCGCTGTTCCCGAACCCGAAGCATGACCTGCTGCCGGGCATGTTCGTGCGCGCCGTGCTGGAAACCGGCGTCAGCGAGCAGGCCATCGCCGTGCCGCAGATGGGCGTGACGCGCAACCCGAAAGGCGAGGCGACTGCGCTGGTGTTGAATAAAGAGGGCAAAGTCGAACAGCGTGTGCTGCAAACCGGCGGCACCATCGGCGACAAGTGGCTGGTCAAGTCCGGCCTGCAGGCGGGCGACCGCGTGATCGTGGAAGGCCTGCAGAAGGTGAAGCCGGGCGCTCCGGCGGTTGTAGCGAAGTCGACGCCAGCCGGCGGCGGCGACGCGCAACGCCAGGCCGCAGCGCGCTAAGCGGGGAGACTGAACCATGGCTCGCTTCTTTATCAACCGGCCCATTTTCGCCTGGGTACTCGCCATCGTCGTGATGCTGGCGGGTGTCATGGCGATCAAAGGGCTGCCCATTTCGCAGTACCCCAGCATTGCGCCGCCGTCGATTTCGATCACCGGTTCCTACCCTGGCGCATCGGCCAAGACGGTGGAAGACGCCGTGACCCAGATCATCGAACAGAAGATGAAGGGTATCGACGGCCTGCGCTACATGTCGTCCAGCAGCGATTCCTCGGGCGGCATCAATATCACGCTGACCTTTAACAGCGGCACCAACCCGGACATCGCCCAGGTGCAGGTGCAGAACAAACTGCAGCTGGCCACGCCGCTGCTGCCCAGCGCGGTAACCCAGCAAGGCCTGGTGGTGTCGAAAGCCACCCGCAACTTCCTGATGGTGCTGGGCTTCGTCTCCGAAGACGGCAAGATGAAGCAGTCCGACCTGGGCGACTATGTGGCCGCCAACGTGATCGACCCGCTCAGCCGCGTGCAGGGCGTGGGCGACGTGATGCTGTTCGGCTCCCAGTATGCGATGCGCATCTGGCTCGACCCGCAGAAGCTGCAAGGCTTCCAGCTGACGCCAGCCGACATCACCGCCGCCATCCAGGCGCAGAATGCCGAAGTGTCGGCCGGTGAACTGGGCGGCGCTCCTGCCGTACCGGACCAGCAGCTGAATGCCACCGTGACGGCGCAAAGCCGCCTACAGACGCCGGAGCAGTTCGGCGCCATCCTGCTGAAGACCACCGCCAGCGGCGCCACCGTGCACCTGCGCGACGTGGCGCGCATTGAGCTGGGCAACGAGAACTACAACACCGTGGCGCGCTACAACGGCGCACCGGCGGTGGGCGTGGCGATCAAGCTGGCCACCGGCGCCAATGCGCTGGATACCGCCGACGCGGTGAAGAAGAAAATCGAAGTGATGGGCAAGCAGTTCCCGCAAGGGATGAAGGCCGTAGTGGCATTCGACACCACGCCGTTCGTCAAACTGTCCATCGATGAAGTGGTGAAGACCCTGGTCGAAGCGGTGGTGCTGGTGTTCATCGTGATGTACCTGTTCCTGCAGAACTTCCGCGCCACCTTGATCCCGACCATGGCGGTGCCTGTGGTGCTGCTGGGTACTTTCGCCGTGCTGTTCTCGCTCGGCTACTCGATCAACACCCTGACCATGTTCGCCATGGTGCTGGCGATCGGCCTGCTGGTGGACGATGCCATTGTGGTGGTGGAGAACGTTGAGCGCGTGATGACGGAGGAGGGCTTGTCGCCGAAAGAGGCGACCATCAAGTCTATGGGCCAGATTTCCGGCGCGCTGGTGGGGATTGCGCTGGTGCTGTCCGCCGTGTTCGTGCCGATGGCATTCTTCGGCGGCTCCACCGGCGTGATCTACCGCCAGTTCTCGGTCACCATCGTGTCCGCCATGGCGCTGTCGGTGCTGGTGGCAATGGTGTTCACGCCGGCGCTGTGCGCCACCTTCCTGAAGCCAGGCTCGCATATTTCGGACAAGGGCTTCTTCGGCTGGTTCAACCGCACCTTTGACCGCAGCAGCACCAGGTACCAGGGCTGGGTCGGCAAGATGATTGCGCGCAGCGGCCGTTCGCTGCTGGTGTACGGCGCTTTGCTGGCCGTGCTGGCGGTGTCCTTCGTGCGCCTGCCGACCTCCTTCCTGCCGGAAGAAGACCAGGGCATCCTGTTCTCCATGGTGCAGCTGCCAACCGGCGCCACCCAGCAGCGCACGCTGAAAGTGCTGGAAAAGCTGGAGCACCACTTCATGGAGAACGAAAAAGCGTCGGTCGCCTCCATCTTCACCGTGGCCGGCTTCTCCTTTGCCGGCAACGGCCAGAACGCCGGCCTGGCCTTCGTACGCCTGAAAGACTGGTCCGAGCGCCAGAGCCCGGACCAGAAGGTGAAGGCGATTGCGGGCCGCGCCATGGGCGCCTTCGCGCAGATCCGCGAAGCGATGGTGTTCGCCTTTGCGCCGCCCGCCGTGATGGAACTGGGTAACGCCAGCGGCTTTGACCTGCAGCTGCAGGACCAGGGCGGCCTTGGCCACGAAGCCCTGATGGGCGCGCGCAACCAGCTGCTCGGCATGGCCGCCAAGAACCCTCTGCTGATGGCGGTGCGCCCGAACGGCCAGGAAGACACGCCGCAGTTCAAGCTCGATATCGACCAGCAGAAAGCCACCGCGCTGGGCCTGACCGTGGCCGACGTGAACAAGGTGCTGAGCGTGGGCTGGGGTTCGTCCTACGTGAACGACTTCGTCGACCGCGGTCGCGTGAAACGCGTCTACCTGCAAGGCACGCCGGAATCGCGCATGGCGCCGGAAGACCTGAACAAGTGGTCGGTGCGCAATGCGCACGGCGAGATGGTGCCGTTCTCCGCCTTCGCCACCGGCCGCTGGATCTACGCCTCGCCGCGCCTGGAACGCTACAACGGCGTGCCGTCGGTGAACGTGCAGGGCATGCCGGCGCCGGGCGTCAGCTCCGGTGTCGCCATGGCGGAAATGGAAAAGCTGGTGGCCCAGCTGCCGGCCGGCATCGGCTTCGAGTGGACCGGCCTGTCGGTGGAAGAGCGCGACTCCGGCGCGCAGACCACAGTGCTGTACACCATCTCGATCCTGATCGTGTTCCTGTGCCTGGCCGCCCTGTACGAAAGCTGGTCGGTGCCGTTCTCGGTGCTGCTGGT
The DNA here is from genome assembly GCF_041914865.1 of Pseudoduganella sp. Lineage (NCBI taxonomy): Bacteria > Pseudomonadati > Pseudomonadota > Betaproteobacteria > Burkholderiales > Oxalobacteraceae > Pseudoduganella > Pseudoduganella sp. The sequence continues at coordinate 11,079 of NZ_JAYSCO010000089.1, forward strand.
GGTACCGCTCGGGATTATCGGAACCGTGCTGGCGACCTGGGGCTTCCACCTGGCGAACGACGTGTACTTCCAGGTTGGCTTGCTGACCGTGGTCGGCCTGTCGGCCAAGAACGCGATCCTGATCGTGGAATTCGCCAAGGAGCTGCAAGAGCAGGGCATCGAACTGCGTGAAGCCACGCTGCAGGCCGTGAAGCTGCGCCTGCGCCCGATCCTGATGACGTCCATCGCCTTCGGCCTCGGCGTGCTGCCGCTGGCGCTGGCAAGCGGCGCGGGTTCCGGCAGCCAGAACGCCATCGGCGTGGGCGTGCTGGGCGGCATGCTGACTGCGACCTTCCTCGGCATCTTCTTTGTGCCGGTGTTCTTCGTGCTGGTGCGCGCCTGGGTAGCCCGCAAGGGCAGCGCCGCCGCGCCAGCCGTTATCGCCAAGGAGGCTTGATATGAACAAGACGATCTTTACCCTTGCAGCGGCGGCCCTGCTGGCCGGCTGCAGCCTGGCGCCGGTATATGAGCGCCCAACGGCGCCGGTGGCCGCCGTCTGGCCGCAAGGCGAGGCCTACAAGCCGGCGCAAAGCGCGGCCGACGCCAAGCCCGCCAGCGAAATCGCCTGGCGCGACTTCATCGGCGACCAGCAACTGCGCGACGTCGTGGAGCTGGCGCTGCAGAACAACCGTGACCTGCGCGTATCGGCCCTGAACATCGAAAAGGCGCGCGCGCAATACGGCATTGACCGCGCCGCCCAGCTGCCCAAGGTGAACGCGCAAATCGGCCAGAACGCCGCGCGTGCCCCGGGCGGCGACATCAGCCGCCAGTACAGCGGCGGCCTGGCCCTGCCGGCCTATGAGCTGGACCTGTTCGGCAAACTGCGCAATATGTCGGAAGCCGGGCTGCAAGCCTACCTCGGCACCGAACAGGCGCAGCGCGCCCAGCGCCTTAGCCTGGTGGCCGAAGTGGCCACCACCTGGCTCGGCCTGGCGGCCGACAAGGAGCGCCTGCGCCTGGCGCAGGACACGCTGAAAAGCCAGCAAATCACGTTTGAACTGAGCAAGCGCCGCTTCGAAGCCGGCGCGACCTCGGGTCTCGACATGTACGAAGCGCAGACCAGCGTGGAAGCGGCGCGCAACGACATGGCCCTTTACACCGCCCAGGTAGCGGCCGGCGAGAACGCGCTGGCCCTGCTGGTCGGTACCCAAGTGCCGGCCGGCCTGCTGCCGCAAGCCTTGCCGACCGCCGTGAGCACGCTGGCCGAACTGCCGGCCGGTGTGCCGTCCAGCGTGCTGCTGCAACGCCCGGACGTGCTGGAAGCTGAGCACGCGCTGAAAGCAGCCAACGCCAATATCGGCGTGGCGCGCGCCGCTTTCTTCCCGAGCATTACGCTGACCGGCAGCGCCGGTAGCGCCAGCGGCGCGCTGGGCGACTTGTTCAAAGCCGGCAGCGGCGCCTGGACCTTCCTGCCGCAACTGACGCTGCCGCTGTTCGATGCTGGCGCCAACAGCGCAAGGCTGGACATTGCCAAGGCCGACAACGGCATTGCAGTGGCGCGCTATGAAAAGGCGATCCAGTCCGCGTTCCGCGAAGTGGCCGATGCACTGGCCCAGCGCGGCACGCTGGACGAACGCGTGGCCTCGCAAGCCGCGCTGGCCGAAGCAGCCAGCCGCAGCTACCGCATCCACGAGGCGCGCTACCAGAAAGGGGCGGAGTCGTACCTGAACGCACTGGTGTCGCAGCGCGCGCTGTACGCCGCGCAGCAAGGCCTGATCAGCGTGCGGCTGGCCAAGGCGGCCAACCAGGTCACGCTGTATAAAGTACTGGGAGGCTGGGCTTGATCGACGCCTAGTCGATACCGGCGGGCGGCATCCACTCCATGACGTTGTAGATGCCGTCCACGCCCAGTATCACGAAACCGCAGCGCTGCAGCAGGCGCTGCGCCGGGCTGCCAAGCACGATGTTCAGCCGCACCGGCAGGCGCAGGCGCTCGCCCTGGGCCTGCAGGCTGCGCAGCAAGCCCAAGCCGATACCGCGGTTGCGGTGCTCCGGCAGCAGGCAGACATCGAGGATGCGCAATTCATCCGGCCCATAATCGACGTACAGCCGGCCCACCGGACGCTCATGCTCCATGATGACCGCCAGGTCGGCATTCGGGTATTTGGATTGGAACCAGGATTGCTGGGCCTTGAACTGCAAGCCTTGCAGCAGGGTTTCGGTAGCAAGGTCGCAGCCCCCCATGCGGACATCCGTGCTGCGGGTACTGGAGTACAACTGCTGCATGAACGCCACATCGCCCGCTTCAGCGGGACGCATCTCGATTGTGCGGGAGGTTTTGGAGGGCATATCGTTACACTCTTTCCTTGAAGAATGAAGTGACTGCCTTTTAATCATAGCACGTTGTAATTTGACAAAGTGCATTCCCTTGGACACATTAACGCCTTATGACTGAAAAACGCCACAACGACCCAGAGCGCGCCGCCATCCGCCGTCGCCAGGTACTGGATGCCGCCGCCACCTGCTTCCGCCGCAGCGGATTCCACGGCGCCAGCATGGCCCAGATTTCCAAGGCAGCCGGCATGAGCGCGGGGCATATCTACAATTATTTCGACAGCAAAGACGCCATCATCGCCGCCTTCGTCGAGGACAACGTAGCGCGCGTGATGGAAATCATCCGCAAGATTGAAAGCCAGGCCGACCCGCTGCAAGCCATCCTCGACGACGTGGAGCAAAGCGTGCCGGAAAACCTGGACCCCGACCACTGGGCGTTGCCGCTCGAGATCTTCGCCGAAAGCGCACGCAACCCGGTGATCGCCGCCCTGAGCCAGGATGCCGACCGCCGCACGCGCGCCCGCTTCCTCGCCGTGCTGAAAGCCGGCCGCGCCATGCACGGCCTGAGCGTGGACGACACCACGGTGGAAGGCCGCATGGAGGCTGTGATCTCGCTGTACCAGGGCCTGCACCTGCGCGGCGTGCACAACCCGCATATCCCGATTCCCGCGCTGGCCGATTCGTTCCGCATCGCCCTGCGCGCACTTCTATTCACCTGAGGACCAAAGATGGCCGAATACGTTTTCCCGCCGCACCAGATCGCGGCACTGCACATCGCCGGCACCGACGAACGCTTCCCGGTGCGCCGCGTGTACTGCGTGGGCCGCAACTACGCCGGCCACGCGCGCGAAATGGGCTCCGACCCGGACCGCGAACCGCCATTCTTCTTCTGCAAGCCAGGCGATGCCGCCGCCGTGGTGCCGGTGGCCGCCGGCACCGTAGCAGAGTTGCCATACCCGCCGCAAACCAGCAATTACCACTACGAGTGCGAACTGGTGGTGGCGATCGGGCAGGGCGGCAGCGATATCAGCGTGGCCGACGCGCAGCAGCACATCTACGGCTACGCCGTGGGCCTGGACATGACGCGCCGCGACCTGCAAGGCAAAATGAAGGACGCCGGGCGCCCATGGGAAATCGGCAAAGCCTTCGACTATTCCGCCCCGGTCGGCGAACTGCGCCGCGCAGCCGAAGTGCAGGGCATTGAAAACGCCGCCATCGCGCTGGCGCTGGACGGCGCGATCCGCCAATCCAGCAGCACCGACCACATGATCTGGTCCGTAGCCGAAACCATCGCCAACCTGTCCACCCTGTTCCGCCTGGAACCGGGCGACCTGATTTTCACCGGTACGCCGGAAGGCGTGGGCGCCGTCGCACGCGGCCAATCGCTGACCGGCAGCATCGAAGGACTTGCCAGCCTGTCGGTAACCTTCGTCTAACGGCCCACGGCGGCCAGCGCCGCCGCAATCGCCCGCAAGCCATCCAGTGCGCCGGCGGCAATGCCCACATCGGCCGGGCTGCCGACCGCATACTCGCGCGGGTTGATGCGCACCATGCGGCCGCCGCGTTGCAAGACGCTGTGGCCGAAATGGCGCACCGAAGGAATCGCCGTCCCCGCACCCAGCTCGATCACCAGCGGACGGCGCACCTGCTCCAGCCAAGCCTCCAGCCGCGCCGCCTGCAGCTCGCTGCGGCGCTCGATCCAGTTCCAGTCGCCGAACATCAGGATATTCGGCCGCGCCAGCCCGCCGCATTCAGGACAGCGCGGCGCGTCGTTGCGCAGACGGCAGGCATTCGCGTCCACATCCGGCACGAAGTCGTCTGCCGGCCAGATCTTGCTGCAGCACGGCTCCAGGCATTGCAGGTGGTGGATCGAACCATGGCACTCGTAGATGGCGCGCTGGTCGAAGCCCGCCTTCTGGAACTGCCCATCAACATTGCTGGTAAAGACAAAGGAGCCATGGTCCATGGCCGCGCCCCAGGACTGCAACAGCGCAAGGCCCTCATGCGGCATCGTGGCGCGGTACAGCGCAAGCCGGTGGCCGTAGAAGCCCCAGGCCAGGGCCGGGTCCTCCTGGAAGGTGCGCGGCGAAGCCACGCTGGCGAACTCCATCCGCGCCCGGCCCAGGGCAGGGTAGGCTTTCCAGAAGCCTTCGTTGCCGCGAAAGTCCGGCAAACCGGAGTCGACACCCATGCCGGCACCGGCCGCGATCACCAGTCCGTCGGATTGCGCAATTAAGTCGGCCGCACGTGCCGCCAGGTCAGAATCGATCAGCATTTGTGTAGTGTGCGGTAACTTTGACAAAACTTCAAATCGCTCTGCTATAATCCACAGCTCGAGTCGGGGCGTAGCGCAGCCTGGTAGCGTACCTGCATGGGGTGCAGGGGGTC
>NZ_JAYSCO010000090.1:0-15020 GCF_041914865.1 Pseudoduganella sp.
TGCAGTTGTCCGCCTTGTCGCGCACCACTTCCATCTCGTACTCTTTCCAGCCCAGCAGCGATTCTTCAATCAGCAGCTCATTGGTTGGCGAAGCTTCCAGGCCGCGTTTGCAGATCGCTTCGAATTCTTCTTCGTTGTAGGCGATGCCGCCGCCGGAGCCGCCCATGGTGAACGATGGGCGGATGATGGTCGGGAAGCCGACTTCCTTCTGCACGGCCCAGGCTTCGTCCATCGAGTGGGCGATGCCGGAGCGCGCGGAGCCGAGACCGATCTTGGTCATCGCTTCCTTGAACTTGGCGCGGTCTTCGGCCTTGTCGATGGCTTCCGGGGTGGCGCCGATCAGCTCGACCTTGTACTTGTCCAGCACGCCGTGGCGGTGCAGGTCCAGCGCGCAGTTCAGCGCGGTCTGGCCGCCCATGGTCGGCAGGATCGCGTCCGGCTTTTCCTTGGCGATGATGCGCTCCACCACTTGCCAGGTGATCGGCTCGATGTAGGTCACGTCGGCCATTTCCGGGTCGGTCATGATGGTGGCCGGGTTGGAGTTCACCAGGATCACCTTGTAGCCCTCTTCGCGCAGGGCCTTGCACGCTTGCGCGCCGGAGTAGTCGAATTCGCAGGCCTGGCCGATGATGATCGGGCCAGCGCCAATAATCAGGATGCTTTTAATGTCAGAACGTTTTGGCATTTTTATTTCTTCTCCGCGGCTTCCATCATGGTGATGAAGCGGTCAAACAGGTAGGCGACGTCGGTCGGGCCGGGCGATGCTTCAGGGTGGCCCTGGAAGCAGAAGGCCGGCACGTCGGTGCGGGCGAAGCCCTGCAGCGAACCGTCGAACAGCGACACGTGGGTCACGCGGCAGTTGGCCGGCAGCGTGTCCGCGTCCACGGCGAAACCGTGGTTCTGCGAGGTGATCATCACCTTCTTGCTGTCCAGGTCCTGCACCGGGTGGTTGGCGCCGTGGTGGCCGAATTTCATCTTCAGGGTCTTGGCGCCGGAGGCCAGTGCCATGATCTGGTGGCCCAGGCAGATGCCGAACACCGGGATCTTCTTCGCCATGAACTCACGGGTCGCGGCAATCGCGTAATCGCATGGTTCAGGGTCGCCAGGACCGTTGGACAGGAACACGCCGTCCGGGTTCAGGGCCAGCACGTCCGCGGCGGCCGTCTGCGCCGGCACCACGGTCACCTTGCAGCCGCGCGAAGCCAGCATGCGCAGGATGTTGCGCTTGACGCCGAAGTCGTAGGCGACCACGTGGAATTTAGGATCAGCTACCTTGCCATAGCCTTTGCCCAGTTCCCACTCGGTCTCGGTCCACTCGTAGGTGGAGGCCACGGTGACCACTTTCGCCAGGTCCATGCCGGTCAGGCCCGGGAAGCTGCGCGCCAGTTCCAGCGCCTGCGCCACGGATGGCTCATTGCCCTGGGTGCCGGTCAGGATGGCGCCGGCCTGGGCGCCCTTCTCGCGCAGGATGCGGGTCAGCTTGCGGGTGTCGATACCGGCGATGGCGACGATGTTCTCGGCCTTCAGGTAATCGGACAGCGACTGGTGGGAGCGGAAATTCGAGGCGACCAGTGGGAGGTCACGGATGATCAGGCCGGCGGCATGAACTTTGGAGGCTTCGACGTCTTCGGTATTGATACCGTAGTTGCCGATGTGGGGGTAAGTCAGGGTGACGATCTGGCGGGAATAACTCGGATCGGTCAGGATCTCCTGGTAACCCGTCATGGAGGTATTGAAAACGACTTCGCCCGTCGTATGACCGGCAGCGCCAATGGAAATACCTTTAAAGATTGTTCCGTCGGCTAGTGCCAGGATGGCTGGAACGGCTGGGCCAGAAAAAAATGGCGGCAAGGGCAACTCCTGATTAAGTTACCGTAGCGACGCCACTCAGACAACCCACGGGTAACCGGGCGCAATGCCGGGCTCGCGGGTCAGATGATGATGGATGTGTGAGGTAGGCGCTACGGTCGAATGGTAATTGGCTAAACCTTTGAATTATAACCCAAAGTTCGCCCACCGGCAAGGCCGCCTTAATCTCGTTTAAGGCCCCGCAACGCCTCCGCCAGGCGCGGCACCAGGGCCGCGTGGCGCTTGTGCAGGAACAGGTACAGCGGCACCTCCTCCAGCGCCGGCTGCAGCAGATGCAGGTCGCGGTCGGCCGCCATGGCGGCGCGCGCCGCCGGGTTTTGCCGGTCCATGACGGCGACGTCGCAGCCGCCGTGGCGCAGCATGCGCAGCAGGGACGCGTCGTCGTCCATGCGCTGGCGCGGCAGCTTGCGGGTGCGCTCCTCCATCAGGGTATAGCCGCGCCGCACGCACAGCGTATGGCCGCGCAGCGCCGCCCAGCCGCCGGACACGTCGAGCTGTTTATACGAATAGGCGCTCGGCGCATACAGGAAGACCGGCTCCGGCACCGGCACCAGGTCGGGGAAGTCGCGCGCGGCCAGCATGGTGCGGCCGATGGCACCATCCAGTTCGCCCTTGTTGGCCATGACCATGCCGCGCTGCGGCGGCATCGGCTGCATGGCGACGCCGATGCCGGCACGCCTGGCGGCGGCCTGGATGACTTGCCAGGCCTCGACATGGGCCGGCGTGTTGGGGATCAGGTAGAGCTGCAAGTCCCGTCCTTGCGCAGGCAGCGCGAGCAGCGCGCACAGCAAGGCGGGCAGGAGGCGCATGACTAGTCGGCCTCGCCCGACAGTTTCTGCAGCGTGCCGTCGGCGCGCATCTGCTTCAGCGCCGCCGCCAGCTTCGGCACCAGCGCGGCGTGCCGCTTGTGCAGGTAGATATAGAGGGGCATTTCCTCCAGCGGCGGGCGCAATTGCGCCAGGCCGGCATCGGCCGCCATGGCCGCCTTCGCGGCGGGTTCGTTGCGGTCCATGATGGCGACTTCGCAACCGCCCTCTTTCAGCATGCGCAGCATGGAGGACTCATCGGCCAGCTGCTGGCGCGCCATGTCGCGCGTGCGGGCGGCGGTCAGCTGCAAGCCGCGCCGGATGCACAGTGAATACGAACGCAGCGACGGCCAGCCGCCGCGCACGTCGGGCCGCATATAGGAATAGGCAGTGGGCGCGTAGTGATAGACCGGTTCCGGCACGCGCAGCAGGTCGCTGAACTTCTGCTCGACGCCCGTGGAGCGGCCCACCGCGCCGTCGATCTGGCCCAGGTTGGCCTCGACCACGCCGCGCTCGGCCGACATGGGGCGCGCCGCCACCGCGATATTGATGCGCTTCGCCGCCGCTTCCAGCACCGGCCAGATGCGGTCGTTGACCGAATGCTGGGCAATGACGGACAGCTGCAGCTCTTCAGCGTGCAGCGGCGTCTGGCAAACTAGGCAAAATAGCAAGGCGACCGGCAGTCTCATCATTCCCCCTTGCCTGTATTCTATGAATACCTTGCCTCAACTGCAAGACTTAAGACAATGCAGCAATACCCGCCTTGGCGATTTGTGCATCTTCGTTGGATTTGACGCCAGACACGCCCACCGCGCCAACCGTGTGGCCGTCGACCACGATATTCACGCCGCCTTCCAGCGGCGCTTCCACCATCGGCACGCCGATGAAGGAATGGCGGCCGCCATTGATCATGTCTTCATAGATCTTCGATTCGCGGCGGCCCAGGGCCGACACGCGCGCCTTGGCCGGGGCGATATGCGAGGACAGGGGCGCCGCGCCATCCAGGCGCTGCAGCCACAGCAGGTGGCCACCGTCATCCACGATGGCGATGCAGACCGCCCAATTGTTCTTCAGCGCTTCGGCCTCGGCGGCGGCGGCGATCTTCTTCACGTCTTCCAGGGACAGCACTGGCTTGGTCAGCATTTTTTCTCTTCCTTCGTGTGGTTATGGCGCCGGCATTTCACGGCGCGCCTTCAGCTTCTGCTTGATCTGCGCCATGACGGCATTGGTGGCCCGCTCGCCGGCCAGCATGGCGCCGCTGCGGTTGTTGAAATCGTTGGAGGCCATCTTGCCCAGCGGCGGCTGGATCACGATATCGGCATCGCGCAGCTCCAGCTGGTTGATGCGCTGGCCCATGATGGAGAAGGTCTGCATGATCACTTCCAGCGACGAATTGGTCGCCTGCGCCTCGGCCTGGGTGGAAATGTTCACCGCGATGATGAAATCGGCCCCCATCTCACGCGCAAAGCGCACCGGCACCGGCGCCACCAGGCCGCCATCGACATAGGTATGGTCGCCGATCTTCACCGGCTGGAACACGCCCGGCACGGCCGAGCTGGCGCGCACCGCCATGCCGGTATTCCCACGCTGGAACAGGATAGGCTGGCCCGTCTTCAGGTCCGACGCCACGGCGCCGAACGGGATTTTCAGCTTCTCGATGGTGCGGTGCTGCACCGCCTTGTTGACGAAGGCCTGCAGCGCCTCGCCTTTCAGCACGCCCGAGGATTTGGTAAACAGCGGCAGGGCCCAATCGGAGATCGACGCCTCATCCAGGTCGGTCGCCATTTTCTGCAAGGCCTTGGCATCGTTGCCCGCCGCGTACAGCGCGCCCACCACGGAACCGGCGCTGGTACCCACCACCAGGTCCGGCACGATCCCCTGCGCCTCCAGCGCCTTGATCACCCCGATATGGGCAAAGCCACGCGCCGCGCCGCCGCCCAGGGCCAGGCCGATCTTGACCTTACGCTGCGGCAGGACAGACGGCGGCTGCACCGGCTGCTGCGGCGCCGGCTGCGTATGCGGATCGACCGACACCAGCGGCACATCGGTCGCCTTGACTGGCGGCGGCAAATCGGTGGTAACGGTCGTGGAAGTGGTCTGGCACCCGGCCAGCACCACGGCGGCCAGGATGGCAAGGGCAAAACGTTTTAGCTGCATGAAAAGGATAACCTGCTGTTTTTTAGGCGTGCAGATTGTACCCTAAGACGCAAAATGTCCATGTTGGGGTCAGGAAGAAAAGTGGACATTTCCTGAAGAAATGTCCACTTTTCTTCCTGCCGGCCCGCCGTACCGCCCCAACAGGGACATTTGCGATGTCAGGCGGCTTGGGCGGGCTCGGCGGGGGCGGAGGCCAGGCTTTTCGGCAGGCTGACGGTGAAGGTGCTGCCCTGCCCCGCTTCGGAGGCGATGTGCAGCTTGCCGCTGTGGCGCAGCAGCACGTGCTTGACGATGGCCAGCCCCAGGCCGGTGCCCTGGGTCTCGCGCGAGCGGCTCTTGTCGACGCGGTAGAAACGTTCGGTCAGGCGCGAGATGTGCTCGGGGTTGATGCCGATGCCGGTGTCCTGCACCTGGAACTGCACGCCGCTCGGGGTGTCTTCCCAGCGCAGGCGGATAGTGCCGCCGGCCGGGGTGTAGCGCACGGCGTTCGAGGCCAGGTTGCCGAAGGCGCTGTGCAGCTCGTCCACGTTACCCATCACGTCGCCGCCCTGCACCTCCAGCGAAATCTCGTGCTTGCCGCCCGACAGGGCGCGCGCTTCGTGCAGCACCTGCTCCAGCAGGGCGCGGATATTCACGTGCTCGGGCCGCATCGGGTGGTCCACCGATTCCAGGCGCGACAGGGTCAGCATGTCCTCGATCAGGTGCTGCATGCGCGTGCTCTGCTCCATCATCAGCTTGAGGTGGGCGGCGCGTGTTTCGGCATCGAGCTCCATCGAGGCGGCGATTTCCAGGAAACCGGCAATCACGGTCAGCGGCGTGCGCAGCTCGTGCGAGGCGTTGGCGATGAAGTCGCGCCGCATCATCTCGGCGCGCTGGGTTTCGGTGATGTCGTGCGTGACCAGGATCTGGCGCCGGTTCTCGAACGGGATGATATGCACCACCAGCTTGCGGCCGCGGAAATTCAGCGTCAGCGGCTGGTCGTAGCGGCCCAGGATCAGGTAGTCCATGAAATCGGGGCTGCGCACCAGGTTGGTCACGCGCATGCCCTTGTCGCGCGTCTGCTGCAGGCCCAGGTGCTCCTCGGCCGCCGGGTTGCACCATTCGAGGAACAGCACGTCGTCCATGATCACCACGCCGTCCGGCAGCAGGTGCATGGCCTGGCGGAAGCGCGCCAGCCATTCGGTCAGTTCGGCCTGGTTTTTCTCATCATCGCGGCGCAGGCGGTACAGGCGGGCGAAGATATCGGTCCATTCGCCCCAGCCGTCCGGCAGGCGGCCCGATTCGGGCTTTTCCAGCCATTCGCTCAGCTGGTACAGGTATTTGAGCTGGATGAAGACCGCCGCCAGCACGCCGGCAAACGCCGCCACCACGCCGGCCGCCATGCCGAACCACCACCACACCAGGCCCGCGCCGCCCAGCAGGAAGGCCAGGCGCAGCGCCACCGGCACCCAGAACACGACTTTTGGATTCATGACTTCTCCGTGAGCATATAGCCCACGCTGCGCACCGTCTTGATCAGGTGCTCGGCTTCCTTCAGCGCCTTGCGCAGGCGCAGCACGTGCACGTCCACCGTGCGCTCTTCGATCACCACATGGTCGCCCCACACCTTGTCCAGCAGCTGGCTGCGCGAGAACACGCGCTCCGGGTGGGCCATGAAGAATTTGAGCAGCTTGTACTCGGCGTGGCCGATGTCGATCTTGTTGTCATGCATGGAGACGGTGCAGCTGACCGGGTCCAGCGTGACCGGACCGGCCTTGAGCTGGGTTTCCGCCAGCTCGGGGCTCTTGCGGCGCAGCAGCGCGCGCGCCCGGGCCAGCAGCTCGCGCGGCGAGAACGGCTTGGTGATGTAGTCGTCTGCACCGCCGTTCAGGCCTGCCAGCTTGTCCTCTTCCATGCTCTTGGCGGTCAGCATGATCACCGGCACATTGGAGAAATGGCGGTCGCCGCGGATGCGGGCCAGCAGGCGCAGGCCGCTCTGGTCGGGCAGCATCCAGTCCAGCAGCACCAGCTGCGGGGTGCGGGTCTGCATGGTTTCCCACGCTTCCTGCGTGGACTGGGCCACCACGCAGTTCCAGCCGGCCTCGCGCAGCGAGAACCTTACCAGCTCGACGATCGCCGGTTCGTCTTCAACAATCAGTACAGTCGTTTTGTCGGATGCCATTGTTATGTATTACTCAGGGCTTGCCTCGGTTGGCGCGCTGCGGTTGGTGTGGCGGATATCCTTGCCTTCCACCACGTAGATCACGTATTCGGCGATATTCTTCGCGTGGTCGCCGATGCGCTCGATGGCCTTGGCCACCCACATCGTGTCCAGCGCTGCCGAGATTGTACGCGGATCTTCCATCATGAAGGTAATCAGGTTGCGCATGATGGTGCGGTACTCGTGGTCGATCACCGCGTCCTGGGCGATCAGTTCCAGCGCCTGCTTCTCATCGCTGCGGGCGAAGGCGTCCAGCGCGTCGTGCAGCAGGTCGCTGGTGGCAGTGGCGATATTGCGCACCATTTCATAGTGGTTCAGGGTCACCGCGCCGCGCGCATGCAGGGCTTTGGAGATGCGCGCAATCTTGGCCGCTTCGTCGCCGATGCGTTCCAGGTCGGTGATCACCTTGATGGTGGCCATCACGGTGCGCAGGTCGTTGGCGGTCGGCTGGCGCTTCACGATCAGGTGGCTGCACTGGTCGTCCAGCTGCACTTCCAGCTGGTTGACGTTGGCGTCTTCGGCAATCACGCGCTCGGCGCGTTCCATATTGCCGATGCGGAAGCAGGTCATCGCGTCCAGGAACTGGGTTTCAACCATGCCGCCCATCAGCAGCACTTTGGAGCGGATGCCTTCGAGTTCGGTGTCGTAGGCCTTGGAAGAGTGTTCGCCCATCATAATCTGTTCTCTCTCTTTTTCTGATTAGCCAAAGCGGCCGGTAATGTAGTCCTGGGTCTCTTTGCGCACAGGATTCATGAAGATCTGGTCGGTCTCGCCGAATTCCACCAGCTCGCCCAGGTACATGTAGGCGGTGTAGTCGGAGCAGCGCGCGGCCTGCTGCATATTGTGGGTCACGATGGCGATGGTGTAGTCCTCTTTCAGCTCGGAGATCAGTTCTTCGATCTTGGAGGTGGAAATCGGGTCCAGCGCGGAAGTCGGTTCGTCCAGCAGCAGCACGTCGGGCTTGACCGCCACGCCGCGCGCGATGCACAGGCGCTGCTGCTGGCCGCCGGACAGCGACAGGCCGCTCTTGGTCAGCTTGTCCTTCACCTCGCCCCACAGCGCGGCCTTCTTCAGCGCCCATTCCACGCGCTCGTCCATCTCGCCCTTGGACAGGTCTTCGTACAGGCGCACGCCGAAGGCGATGTTGTCGTAGATCGACATCGGGAACGGGGTCGGCTTCTGGAACACCATGCCCACCTTGGCGCGCAGCATGTTCACGTCCAGGCCCGCTTCCAGGATGTTGTGGCCGCGGTAGCGGATCGAGCCCTCGGCGCGCTGGCCCGGGTACAGGTCGTACATGCGGTTCAGGGTGCGCAGCAGGGTCGATTTGCCGCAGCCGGACGGGCCGATGAAGGCGGTGACCTTCTTCTCGTGAATATCGAGGTTGACGTTGTGCAGGCTGCGCGTCTTACCGTAGTAGAAGTTCAGGCCGGAGATTTCAATGATTTTGCTAACTTGGGTCATGATCTGTACTCGTTATTTTGGTGCTTTTTGTGCAAACACGGTGCGCGACAGGATGTTCAGTGCCAGGACGCTGAAGGTCACCAGCAGTGCGCCGCCCCAGGCCAGTTCGCGCCAGTTGTCGTATGGGCTCATCGCATACAGGTAGATCACTACCGGCAGGTTGGACAGCGGCTGGTTCATGTCGGTGCTGAAGAACTGGTTGTTCAACGCGGTGAACAGCAGCGGCGCGGTTTCGCCGGACACGCGGGCCACGGCCAGCAGCACACCGGTGATCACGCCGGCTTTGACGGCGCGCAGGCGCACCATCATCGATACCTTCCAGCGCGGCGCGCCCAGGGCGTAGGCCGCCTCCAGCAGGGAGTTCGGCACCAGCTTGAGCATATTGTCGGTAGTGCGCACCACCACCGGGATGGCGATCAGCGACAGCGCCAGCGAACCGGCGAAGCCGGAGAAGTGCTTCACATTGGCCACGTACATGGCGTACACGAACAGGCCGATCACGATCGACGGCGCCGACAGCATGATGTCGGTGACGAAGCGGGTCAGCTGGGCCACCTTGTTCTCTTCGCCGTATTCGGCCAGGTAGATGCCGGCCAGGATGCCGATCGGGGTCGACACCGCGGTCGACAGGCCGACCATCATCAGCGAGCCGACGATGGCGTTGCGCAGGCCGCCGCCGTCGGTGGACGGGGCCGGGGTGTCGGCCAGGAACAGGTTCGCGCTCAGGGCCGAGAAACCGTTGATCAGCAACGTGGCCAGGATCCACAGCAGGGCAAACACGCCCAGTGCCATGGCCGATACCGACAGGGCCATGCCGATGCGGTGCACCAGCAGGCGGCGGCGGTAGACAGGGTTCTTCACTTGGATCATTTCACGCCCTCCTTGCGCGACAGGCCCATCAACATCAGCTTGGCGGCGGACAGGACGATCAGGGTGATAACAAACAGGATCAGGCCGAGCGCGAACAGCGAGGACACGTGCAGCTTGGTCGAAGCTTCGGCAAACTCGTTGGCCAGGGTCGAGGCGATCGAGTTACCGGGCGAGAACAGCGAGGTCGGCAGCTTGTTGGCGTTACCGATCACGAAGGTCACCGCCATGGTTTCGCCCAGGGCGCGGCCCAGGCCCAGCATGACGCCGCCCACGACGCCAGTCTTGGTGTATGGCAGCACGATCTTGCGCACCACTTCCCAGCGGGTGCAACCAAGGCCGTAGGCCGACTCTTTCAGCACGGCCGGCACGATCTCGAACACGTCGCGCATGACGGAAGCGATGAACGGGATGATCATCACCGCCAGGATCAGGCCGGCGGTCAGGATGCCGATGCCCATGGTCGGGCCTTTGAACAGCGCGCCGATCAGGGGCAAGGAACCGAAGGTGGTTTTCAGCAGCGGCTGCACGAATTCGCTGAACATCGGCGCGAACACGAACATACCCCACATGCCGTAGATAATCGACGGCACGCCGGCCAGCAGCTCGACGGCGGTGCCGAGCGGACGGCGCAGCCAGACCGGGCACACCTCGGTCAGGAACAGCGCGATGCCGAAGGACACCGGGAAGGCGATCAGCAGCGCAATGCCGGCGCTGGCCAGGGTGCCGACGATGGCAATGGCGGCGCCGTACTTGTCGTTGACCGGATCCCATTCGACGGTGGTGATGAAGCCCGGGCCGAACTCGCTCAGGGCCGGCATGGCGCCGTTGATGAGGGAAATGATAATGCCGACCAGTACAAACAGTACGGTCAGCGCGAATACCATGGTGATCTTGTGGAAGAACCAGTCCTGGATGCGCTGGCGGCGCACGACGGACTGCATGGCAGCGACGGAAGCACTCGCGGTGGCGGGCTCCGCTAACTGGATAGGCGTTGGTGAGGTGATTTCTGCACTCATGATTTGTATTTTGGTTTAGCTAACCGGGGCGTCCTGCTCTCAAGGCGCCCCGCTCAGCTTCCTTTTTCAAACCCGGGAAACCAGGGTCTGACCCAAGGGTCAGACCCCGTCAGCGCCGCTTGCGGTGGAGGGGTCAGACCCTTGGGTCTGACCCTGGTTCCCCGGGGTAAAAGGAACAATTAATACAGCGCCTTACCGGACGCATCCTTCAGGTTAGCCTTCCAGGACGACTGCACTTGCTTGACCACAGTGTCAGGCAGCGGCACATAGTCCAGTTCCAGGGCAGCAGCGTCGCCGTTCTTGAACGCCCAGTCGAAGAACTTGATCACTTCCTTGCCCTTGTTGGCGTCAGCCTGCTGCTTGTGCATCAGGATGAAAGACACGCCGGTAATTGGCCAGGAGGTCTTGCCAGCCTGGTCGGTCAGCACCACGCCGAAGCCTGGGGTCTTGCTCCATTCCGCGTTGGCGGCAGCGGCCTTGAAGTTGTCGTCGTCCGGCTGGATGAAGTTGCCATCCTTGTTCTTCAGCTGGGTGTGCGCGATCTTGTTCTTCTTGGCGTAAGCCCACTCCACATAACCGATCGCGCCCTTGATACGCTGCACGTTGGCGGCAACGCCGTCGTTACCCTTGCCACCCACGCCGGTTGGCCACTTCAGGGCGGTGCCGGCACCAACCTTGGTCTTGAACTCCGGGTTCACTTTCGACAGGTAGTCGGTGAACAGGAAGGAGGTGCCGGAGCCGTCAGCGCGGTACACCACGGTGATTTCAGCGGCTGGCAGCTTCACGCCCGGGTTCAGGGCAGCGATGGCTGGGTTGTTCCACTCGGTGATCTTGCCCAGGTAGATATCGGCGATCACCGGGCCGGTCAGCTTCAGCTGGCCTGGGGCGATACCGTCCAGGTTCACCACGGTGACCACGCCGCCCATGATGGCCGGGAACTGCATCAGGCCGTCCGCATCCAGCTCTTCAGCTTTCAGCGGCATGTCGGACGCGCCGAAATCGACGGTCTTGGCTTTGATCTGCTTGATACCGGCGCCGGAACCTACCGATTGGTAGTTCAGGCCGTTGCCGGTGGATGCCTTGTAGGCTTCAGCCCACTTGGCGTAAATCGGATAAGGGAAAGTTGCGCCTGCACCGGTCATGTCCGCAGCGAAGGCGGTCGAGAACGCCATTGCCGCGGATGCGCCAACAACGAAGGAGGTCAACAACTGTTTCATACGCATATCAAAGGTCCTTGTCAGGGGTTGGGGTTTGAATGCTGCGCAGTCTATGACGTCAATATGACAGCTTTATGACACGTCGAAATAAAGTTTAGGACGTAGTCACAAACTTGTCATATTTCCAAATTACACTAAATTACATCCATAAAATAATGCTAAGATGACAAGCATGACGAAGTCCCACGTTTCCTTCCTCGACCGAGAACTCTCCCAGTTGGCGTTCAATCGCCGCGTGATGGCGCAAGCCGAAGATCCCCACATTCCCGTGCTGGAACGGCTGCGCTACCTGTGCATTGTCAGCAGCAACCTGGATGAGTTCTTTGAAGTCAGGGTCGCCAGCCTGCTGGCGGCGGCCAGCCTGGACGGCGACCTGGACGACCACCCTGCCCTGGCCGCCACCTTGGAACGGGTCTCCAACGAATGTCATGAACTGGTCAAACGCCAGTACGAAATATTTAATACGGCAGTCTTGCCGGAAATGAAAGCCCAGGGCATCCACATCGTGCGCCACAGCCAGCGCAACGAAGCGCAGCGCGCCTGGGTCAAGGAGTATTTCGAGCGCGAAGTGCGCCCCCTACTGACCCCGATCGGCCTGGACCCGGCCCACCCGTTCCCGCAGGTTGTAAACAAGAGCCTCAATTTCATCGTCGCCCTGAACGGCAAGGACGCCTTCGGCCGCGGCACCGCCATCGCCATCGTCAAGGCCCCGCGCGTGCTGCCGCGCGTGATCCGCCTGCCGGACCACCTGTCGAAAGACGGCGGCGTATCGTTCGTGCTGCTGTCCTCCATCATCCACGCCCATATATCCGAGCTGTTTGCCGGACGCGACGTGCTGGCCTACTCCCAGTTCCGCGTCACGCGCGATTCCGACCTGTGGGTGGATGAGGATGAAGTGAAAAACCTGCGCCAGGCCCTGAAAGGCGAGCTGCAAGGCCGCGCCTACGGCCGCTCGGTGCGGATAGAGGTGGCCAAGAACTGCCCGCCGGAACTGTCGCAATTCCTGCTCGACCAGTTCGGCCTGGACCAGACCCGCCTGTACCGCGTGGACGGCCCGGTCAATATGGTGCGCCTGGGCGAAATTGTGGAACAGGCGCGCCGGCCCGAGCTGCGCTTCCCGCCGTTTGCCGCCGGCGTGCTGGCCAAGACCGTCAACAACGACATCTTCGCCACCATCCGCAAGCACGACATCCTGCTGCACCACCCGTTCCAGAGCTTCCAGACGGTTATCGACTTCATCCGCAGCGCCGCACTCGACCCGGCCGTGGTGGCGATCAAGCAGACCGTCTACCGCACCGGCATGAACTCCGACCTGATGGAGGCGTTGATCGCGGCCGCCCGCAGCGGCAAGGAAGTGACCGTCGTGGTGGAACTGATGGCGCGCTTCGACGAGGAAGCCAATATCAACTGGGCCGACAAATTGGAGCAAGCCGGCGCCCAGGTGGTGTACGGCGTGGTGGGCCTGAAGACCCACGCCAAGATCGCCCTGGTGATCCGCCGAGAAGAAGGCGGCCTAGCCTATTACGCCCACCTTGGCACAGGCAACTACCACCCCACCACGACCAAGTTCTACACCGACTTCGGCATGCTGAGCTGCCAGCCCGAGCTGGGACGCGACGTCAACGAAGTCTTCATGCACCTGACCAGCCTGGCCAAGCCGCAGCGCATGCACCACCTGTGGCTGGCCCCGTTCGCCTTGCAGGACCAGATCATCAAAGCCATCAAAAACGAGGCAAAGATCGCGAAAGCCGGGCGTCCAGGCCGGATTATCGCTAAAATCAACGCATTAACCGATGAACCGGTGATCCGCGCCCTGTATGCCGCCTCGCGCGATGGCGTGAAGATCGACCTGATCGTACGCGGCGCCTGCATGCTGAAGCCTGGCGTGCCCGGCCTGTCCGAAAACATCCGCGTGCGCTCCATCATCGGCCGCTTCCTGGAACATAGCCGCATTTATTACTTCCGCAACGATTTGGCCCACGACGTGATGCTGGCCAGCGCGGACTGGATGAACCGCAACCTGCTGCGCCGCATTGAAGTGGCGTTCCCGGTCCTGGACCGGGCCCTGAAACGGCGTGTCGTTGCGGAAGGTTTGACGCCTTACCTGAAGGATAACTCCAACGCATGGGAGCTGGACGACCACGGGGTGTATCACCGCCGCAAACCGCGCGGCAAGCAAAAGCCCTTCAGCGCCCAGCAGCACCTGATGGAGTCGCTTGGTACCCCGGCCGACGTGCCGGCGGAATGAAGCCAGCTCAAGGGAGGAAGTATGGACCTGATCTTGTGGCGCCACGCAGAAGCTGAACCAGGCCAGCCTGGCCTGGATGATATGGACCGCGCGCTCACGGCCAAAGGCCATAAGCAGGCACGCCGCATGGGCCAGTGGCTCGATTCCGTCCTGCCGGAAAACTGCCGCATCCTGGTCAGCCCTGCCACGCGCACGGTGCAGACGGTGGCCGGCCTGGGCCGCAAATACAAAATCCACCCCGACCTCGCGCCCGGCGCCGATCCCTCCGACATCCTGAAGGCGGCCAACTGGCCCGCCTCCAAGGAAGCCGTGCTGGTGGTCGGCCACCAGCCAACCCTGGGCCAGGCCGCCGCCCTGCTGATGATGGGCGACGACGGCGACTGGGAAATGAAGAAAGGCGCAGCCTGGTGGTTCGTGCAGCGCGAGGCGGACGACCCGTCCAGTTTCTATCTGAAAGCGGTGATGCAGCCGGACCTGGTAACGAAGTAATGGCTGCCCCATCAGCTCCCCATCCAAGGTAATCGGGACGTTGCGATGACAAACGAACGACTCTTGCGTCAGGAAGATAGCAATAGCATCAATACGCGTGTCCTCGCCGATTCCAAGAACAAATCCGCCAGAAAGCTGCTTCCTTATTCGATCATCCTGGGTTCGGCATGCGCCATCGTAGGATTAACCTTTTCTACCATCATGGAGGCGCTTTTTCCTGCACCAGATTCGCCATTGGCAGGGGAAGCAATATTCAAACAAGACATCTTTTACGTCTACTTTGTTGCCTCGATCTGGGGGCCGCTATATGAAACGCTAATAGCCCAGGCAATGCCGGTTTACCTCACGACAAGGCTTACACAGAACCAAAGTATTGCTCTGTTCATGTCCGCGACAATTTTCGCGGTCGGCCATGTGATGGGTGGTGGCGGCATGATACAGATGATCGTGACGTTCCTGTACGGTCTGTTATTTGCACACTTCTATATCAAGTGGAAACTCGATCATGGCTGGAAAATGGCGACCGGCGCAGTGGCATTGGCACACGGCATAAACAACACACTGATCCTATCGGCGGCAAAACTCTCCTGATGCGGAGGAGCGACGCTTGCGAAAATAGTTGTTGCTGCTGGGCTTGTAATTGCAAGTCTGTCTGCTAGAGTTTAATTGTATCAACTCTAGGGA
>NZ_JAYSCO010000091.1:0-15018 GCF_041914865.1 Pseudoduganella sp.
TGATAGTGCTGCAACCAGTGTGAAAGTAGGTTATCGTCAAGCTCTTATTAGGAAAATCCCCTTCGGCACCGCGCGCGATCTTGAGCGCGCGCAGGCTGGAGGGGATTTTTTCCGTTTACTTTCGTTCCTGCTGTAGTGCTGCGATACGCGCCTGCATGCGTGCGGCACGGGCTTTGTCGTTTTCCTTTTCCAGCATGCTGGTGAGGATGGCTTGCTGTGCCGCTGCCAGGGCATGCGTGGCCGGCACGGCGATATCGGGCGCGACGCCCGTCCCTTCCCAGTTGCCGCCATTGGTGATCTTGCTGACCGAGCGTCCATTCGGCACGAAGGCCTGGAAGTGCGCGGACAGGCGCTCGAAGTCGCCGGGATGGGCGCCGCCGGCGGTATTTTCGCCCACAATCTTGGCGCGCTTGAGGTGCTTCATCGCGTAGCTGAAGTCTTCGGCGGCGGAGAAAGTGTGCTCGCTGGTCAGGATATAGACTTCCTTGCCGCTGCCCAGGCGCGTGCCTTCCACCTTTTCCCTGGTCCACATTGGGTCGACACGGTTGCCCTTGCGGTACTCGATGTCGCTCAGGTGCACCGGCTGGTCGAGCAGGTAGCTGGCCAGCAGTGCGACCGTCTCCGGTTCGCCGCCACCGTTGCGGCGCAGGTCGATGATCACGGCATTCGAATTCGACAGCAGGGTCATGGCAGCGCCGATTGAAGCTGCGGCGGCATCGGTGCGGCCGAAGATGCGGAAATCGAGATAGCCGATATTGAACGGCAGGCGTTCAACGCGATCGATGCCAAAGTTCATCGCCTTGAGTTCGGCCAGTTCGGCGGCACGTTCCGCTGCGGACTGCACGCCGCCGCCGGCGCCTTCCGGGATCTCCTGTTCGCTGTAGACGACCAGCAGGTGCTGGTCGTTGTTGATGGCGCGGATGTCGGCGGTCAGCACTTCGGCCAGCTTGGCCGCACTGCTGATGTTTTTGTAGGCACCGCTGGCCTGGCGTGCGCGCAGCGCCTTCTCCATCAGCTTGGCCTTTTCCGGAAAGACGTAGCTGGCGTTCAGGGTCTTCACCAGCTGGTCGATCAGCTGGTCGCGCCCCTTGGCCGCAATCGTCATGTCGGCCTGGTTGCGTTGCATTGGCGCCTGGGCCATGGCCGGACCGGTCATGCAGCTTGCTGCCAGGATGAGCGCAGCGATTCTTTTCATGGTTTTCCTTTCGTAGCGGTGATCGGTGGAATAATCATAACAGTTTATATAAGTGCTTATGTAAATAATTTTTAAAATGGCCAGGCCGGGCGGCCCGGCCTGGCGCACGCTGGCTTACTGCGGGCGGTAAGTGACTTTGAGGTTGTAGGTCGATGCCTTGTAGCCGTTCAGCATGACGTAGACATCGCCGTTGGCGGTGATGCTGACGCTGCAGGTTTCAGTCGAGGTGGCGCCATCCGATTTGCAGCTGTAGCTGGTGGTGGTGGGGGCGCTGCCTTTGCGTACGTACAGGTCGACATCGCCAGTGCCCGTGACTTCCGCCTTGAAGGTGCCGACACCGGCTTTGAACGGGCCGAAGTTGGCTTTCTGGTTCAGGGCCAGGCTGCCGCTGAAGGTTTGCACGGTGTCGCCGCCGATGACGCCGGGACCGTCGCTGCCCAGCTCCACCGCATAGGCGGCAGCCAGCTTGGCGAACTTCAGCGCGTGGTCGGCCTGGTTGCCGGAGTTGGCATAGGTGTCGTTGGCGGTATGGATGTGCGGGTTGTCCTGTCCGTCCAGCGTCTCGAACGGGAACGATGCGGGATAGCCCTGGTTGTGCCAGGAGGCGTGGTCCGAGCAGGCGTAGCCGCAGGCGCTGTAGCCGACGGTGACAGTCGGCGTATAGGCCGAGACCAGCGAAGCGAGGAAGGTGTTCTGCTGGCTGTCGGTGTAGTCGGTGTAGATCCAGATATCCTTGGCCGAGCCGCGGTAGTTGGTCATGTCCAGCTGCAGCACGCCGACCACGTTGACATTATTGGCCTTGAAGTTGGCGGCGATGTCCTTGGAGCCGAGCAGGCCGGCCTCCTCGGCGGCATAGCCGATGATCTTGATGGTGCGGCGCGGCTTGTAGCCGGAGGCGATCATGGCGCGTGCCGCCTCGGTCAGGCTGGCAATGCCCGATGCATCGTCGTCGGCGCCGGGCGAGCGCGAGGTCTCGCCATTGCCGCTCATGTTGATCGTGTCGAGGTGGCCGCCCATCACCACCACTTCCGAGCCATTGTCGGTGCCGTTGATGGTCATGATGACGGACTTCTGGTTATAGCCCGAGTGGGTGAACTGGGTCACGCTGATATCGCTGCGGCCGGCCGCCATGGCAGTCCACTTTTGCGCCAGCCAGTTGGAGGCGTTGGCGCCATTGGTGGTGCGGTAGTAGCGGTTGGCGAAGTTCGACAGGTCGATGATGGTCTGGGCAATATTGGATGCCTGCAGGCTTGGCAGCATGCCGTTGACCGTGGTCTGGTTGTCGATCGTGTAGCTCGGGCGGCTGGCCGCCAGGGCGAGCGGCTGCACCATATTGGCCTTGGCCAGCGCCTGCCGGCCTTCCTCTTCGCTGGCGTGCACCATGAAACCGCCGCAGCGCTTTAACTCCTTGTGGATGGCGGCGGAAAGTTTCTGGATTGCGGCTTCATCGACTTGCACCAGGTGGACCTTTTCCTTGCCCTGGCCTTGCTTGCTCTGCTTGGCAATGGCCTGCGGTGCCGCCGCTTGCAGCTTGGCGTAGGCGGCATCGCCGACGGTGATCCAGGTGGTGGGGCTTGCTTGTGCTGCGCAGGCGGTCAACAGTCCTACGGTCAGTACTGCCGGGGTGAATCGCTTCATATCGTCTCCCTTGGAAAAAGATGCGCAAAAAAAAATGCACCCGGGGCGGGTGCATTTGTCAAAAATCTTAGCAGATTGTTGGTCGCGCACGATAATGTGCAAATTTGATTTCGCTCAAGTGTCGCGCAAATGCCGCGCCCATCATGGAAGCGTAGCTCTTTTCAAGGGAGGACTACCATGAGAGCACGCTTGCTGGCCGCCGGTGCGGCCTTTTTCCTGGCTGCCTGCAGTGACGGGGGCAGCAACGGCGGCACGCCGCCGCCGCCGACTCCGCAATTCGCTGCCGAGGTGACGCGCACCAGCTACGGGGTGGTGCATGTCAAGGCGGACGACTTCTCCGGGCTGGGCTACGGCCTGGCTTATTCCTACGCCGAGGACAATATCTGCATGCTGGCCGACAGCTTTCTGACGGTGCGCGGCGAACGCTCGCGCTACTTCGGGGCGGACGCCAAAGCGACGCGGCCGCTCAACGGCGAGTACGGCGCCGCGCTCGACTTCATGGACTTGCGCAACGAGGACAGCGATTTTTTCTTCAAGGGCTATCTCGATATTGCCCAGCTGCGCGCGGGCTACGCGGCAGGTTCGGGCGAGGTGCGGCAACTGCTGCGCGGCTACGCGGCCGGCTACAACCGCTACCTGCGCGAACACGGCGCCAGCCTGCCGGCGGCCTGCCGGGCGGCGCCGTGGGTGAAGCCGATCGGTGAGGACGACGTCATGCTCCTGATCGCGGAGAAGGCGCTGCACGCCACCGGCGAAGTGTTCGCGGCCGAAATCGTGGCGGCCTCGCGCGACACGACCGGCAATGTGCCGCTGCTGCAGCGCGCCGGCCCGCCCGCCGCGCCGCCGGACGGTGTGCCGTATGCGCAGCGGCTGCAGGGCAGCATGGCCAGCAACGCCCTGGCCATCGGCAAGGACGCCAGCAGCAACGGGCGCGGCATCCTGCTCGGCAATCCGCACTATCCGTGGACCAGCACCGACCGCTTCTACCAGCTGCACCTGACGATACCGGGCAGCTACGACGTGATGGGCGTCAGCCTGGGCGGGCTGCCGCTGGTGGTGATCGGCTTCAACCAGGACGTCGCCTGGACCCATACCGTGACCAAGGCCGTGCACTTCACCACCTTCCGCCTGCCGCGCGACCGCGCCGAGCCGATGCGCTACGTCATCGACGGCACGCCCCACTGGCTGACGGTGCGCGAGGTGGCGGTCGACATCCTGCAGCCCGACGGCAGCCTGCGGCAGAAGCGCCGCGCCTTCTATGCGAGCCGGCTGGGCGCGCTGATGGCGCTGCCGGGCGAGCCGCAGGGCGCGGACGCTTTCCTGGTGCTGGGCGACCCGAACCGCAACAACACGCGCCTGATGGAGCAGTGGATCGCCATCGGCCGTGCCGCCAGTGTGCAGGAGCTGAAGCAGCAGCTGGACCGCGTGCTGGGCCTGCCGTGGGTGAATACGGTGGCAGCCGACCGCGCCGGCGGCGCGCTGTACGCCGATGCCAGCGTGGTGCCGCACCAGGGCGCCGACAAGTTTGGCAACGGCTGCCTGCTGCTGGCGCCATTGCTGATGTTCGATGGCGCGCGCTCCGCTTGCCACTGGGGACGCGATGCCGGCGCGCCGGACGGCATCTTTGGCGGCGCCAGCGCGCCGTCCCTGCTGCGCGGCGACTACGTGGCCAACTCGAACGATGGCTATTGGCTGAGCAATGCGCGCCAGCTGCTGCAGGGACCTGCGCCGCTTGGCTTTTCGCCGCTGTACGGGCCGGTCGGCGTGGCCCAGCACCTGCGTACGCGCAGCGGCTTTATCGGCATCGAGGAAATGCTGGCGCGCCGTCCGCGGGTCGGGCTGGACGAGGTGCAGGAGCTGTTGTTCGCCAACCGCATCCTGGCGGCCGAGCTGGTGCTGCCGGAATTGCTGGCGGCCTGCATGGGCAACGGCGATGCGCAGCTGCGGCAGGCTTGCGCCACCCTGGCCAACTGGGACCGCAAGGCCGACCTGGACAGCCGGGGCGCAGTCCTGTTCCGCGAATTCTGGAACCGTGCCGCGCAGCTGCCGGACCGCTGGGCGGTGCCCTTCGATACGGCGCATCCCCTGCATACCCCGCGCGGCATCGCGCCTAGCGCCATGCCCGGCATGCTGGCCGCCTTGAAGGCGGCGGCCCAGCACCTGCAGCAGGCAGGCGTGCCATTCGACGGGCGTCTCGGCGACTATCAGGTGGAGCCGCGCAACGGGCAGCGCTTCCCCATCCATGGGGCCATCGGCGATATCGACGGCAGCTACAACTCGATCCATATGGCCGCTCCGCTCGGCGCCGCCGGCTATGAAGGCGTGGCCTGGGGGACCAGCTACATCCACCTGGTGGGCTTCGACGCCGCCGGGCCGCAGGCGCGCGGACTGCTCTTGTACGGGCAGTCCACCGACCCGCGCTCGCCGTACTACGCCGACCAGCTGCCGCTGTACGCGGAAAAGCGCCTGCCGCTGCTGCCCTTCACGGCGGCAGCCATCGCGGCCGATCCGGCACGCAAGGTGCAACGCCTGAGCGAGTAGGGCGGTAGTATTTTTGTCATGCTTGCCCGGTTTGCAATTGCGCACACCGGGCTTGCCAGCCACATGGCGTGGGCATACGATTGGCAGCATGAGCCCATCGCCCGCCCACACCCCGGCACTACTCTTCATCGAGGGAGAGCTGACCATCCGCCGCGTGCAGGAGTTGAAGGACGCGCTGCTGGCGCGCCTGGCACAGTCGCCGGCGCTGGAGGTGGACCTGGCAGGCGTCACGGAAATCGACAGCGCCGGCGCCCAGCTGCTGTTGCTGGCGCAGCGCGCGGCGCGCGCCAGCGGCAAGGAACTGCGCCTGGTGGCGCACAGCCCCGCCGTCGCGGCGCTGTTTGGCCTGCTGCGCATCGAATAGGAAGACGCCCCCATGGACTTGGACGAAGGCTTGCAGGCGTTTGTCACCGAGGCGGGGGAATTGCTGGCGGAAATGGAGGCGGGCCTGCTGCACCTGGGCGACCCGGCGGCGCGCGAGGAGTCCGTCAACGCCATCTTCCGTGCGGCGCACACCATCAAAGGCACGGCCGGCCTGTTTGCGCTCGACTACATCGTCCTGTTCACGCACGCCGTGGAAAGCGTGCTGGAAGAGGTGCGCAACGGCGCGCTGCCGCTGGACCAGGAGCTGGTGGCACTGCTGCTGGAGTGCGCCGACCAGATTGCGGCCATGGTGCGCGACGTGGAGCGCGGCGGCCGGGGCGATTTCGGCGAGCGTTGCGCGCCGCAGCTGGCGGCCCTGCATGCCTACCTGGCACCGGCGCCCGGGCTGGCCGACCTGCTGCCGGACAGCCCCCTGGCGCCGGCGCCGATCACGGAGGCGGTGGCGGAAACGGGGCGCTGGCTGGTCTCGCTCGAATTCGGGCGCGACGTATTCCGCCAGGGCATGGACCCGGCAGCTTTCATTGCCTACCTGGGGCGCCTGGGCGAGATCGTGGCGCTGGCCACGGTGGCCGACGGCTTGCCGCCGCCCGAGCTGATGGACCCGCACAGCTGCTACCTTGGCTTTGAAATCGTGCTGGAAACGGGCGCCGGCGCCGACGACATCGCCAGGGTGTTTGAGTTCCTGCACGATCAGTGCACGCTGCGCCTGCTGCCGCCGGGCAGCCGGGGCGAAGACTACCAGCAGCTGGCCGATACGCTGCCCCTGCACAGCGCCGCCATCGCGCACGTGCTGCAGGCGAGCGGGCTGGGCACCGTCACCCCGGCGGCCCGGCCGGCCGCGCCAGCGGCCGTGCCGCCCGCCGCCAGCGCGGGCGCCGCGCCAGGCGGGCCCCTGGCGCCCGGGCGCGTCGCGGAGAGCCGCACCATCCGCGTCGACGCCGACCGCCTGGGCCAGTTGATCAACCTGGTCGGTGAACTGATCATCGCCAGTGCCCGCACCCAGATGCTGGCCAGCCGTTTCAAGGATGCGGCGCTGCAGGACAGCAGCAGCGCCCTGGGCGAACTGGTGGAGCAGGTGCGCGACAGCGCGCTGCAGCTGCGCATGGTGAAGATCGGCGCCACCTTCAACCGCTTCCAGCGCGTGGTGCACGACGTGGCGCGGGAAATCGGCAAGGATATCCGCCTGGTGCTGGGCGGCGAGGAGGTGGAGCTGGACAAGACCATGGTCGAGCGTATCGGCGAGCCGCTGACGCACCTGGTGCGCAACGCCATCGACCACGGCATCGAGCCGGCCGAACTGCGGCGCCAGCGCGGCAAGCCGCTGCAAGGCACGGTATCGCTGAATGCCTACCACGACTCGGGCAGCATCGTGATCGAAGTGGGCGACGACGGCGGCGGCCTGCAGCGCGAACGCATCATCGCCTGCGCTGTCGAGCACGGCCTGCTCCAGCCCGAGCACACACCGGCCGACAGCGAACTGTTCGCCCTGATTTTCGAACCCGGCTTTTCGACGGCCGGCCAGGTGACCAGCCTGTCCGGCCGCGGCGTCGGCATGGATGTCGTAAAGCGGCATATCGAAGCGCTGCGCGGCAGCATCGCCATCGACAGCGAAGCAGGGCGCGGCACCACCGTGCGCGTGCGCCTGCCGCTCACGCTGGCCATCATGGACTGCATGCTGGTCACGGTGGGCGCCTCGCGCTTTGCCATTCCCCTTGGCACCATCGAAGAATGCGTCGAATACGAGCCGGACGGCCAGCGCGGCTTCGTCGACCTGCGCGGCGACGTGCTGCCGACCGTGCCGCTGCGCGCGCTGTTCCGGCTGCAAGGCGCTGCGCCGCGGCGCGAAAGCGTGCTGGTGGTGCGACATGCCGGGCAGCGCGCCGGGCTGGTGGTCGACAGCCTGCAGGGACAGTGCCAGGCGGTGATCAAGCCGCTCAGCCCGGTCTTCAGCGGCATTGCCTGCCTGAGCGGCTCCACCGTCCTCGGCAGCGGCGACGTGGCGTTGATCCTTGATGTACCGGCCCTGCTCAAGCAGCTGCAGGCTAGGCCGGCCGGCAACCTGGCAGCATAGGAGCGAAACGATGCAGAGAAAAATCACGGTGGGGATGCGCCTTGGCCTGATGGTGGCGGTGCTGGTGCTGATGATGGCCGGTATCGGCCTGGCCGGCATGCGCGGCATGGAATTCAGCAATGCGCGCCTGAAAACGACCTACGAGGACCGCACCGTGGCGCTGATCTACCTGAGCAAGGTCAATGAATACATGCTGCGCACGCGGCACCGCATGGTGATGACGGCGGCTGCCGCCAGCATTGCCGAAGCCGAAGCGGCGCAGCAGGGCGACGCCGCGCACCAGGAGCAGATCCGCAAGAACTGGAACGCCTATATGGCGACCACGCTCACGCCGGAGGAGCAGCAGCTGGCGGCGCAATACACCGTGGCCTGGAATGCCTGGCAGGATATCCGCAGTGCGGTGGTGCAGAAGGCGCGCGGCGGCAAGCACAAGGAAGCGCTGGAAGCGGCGCGCGCGGCCGACCAGCCGTTCCGCGCGGTGCTGGCGGCCATGGCGCGCCTGATCGAGCTGCAGGAGCGCGTGGCGCGCGAAGAGTTCGATTCGGCCACGGCGCAGACGGCGCAAACCATCCGCACCAATGCCTACCTGCTCGGCGCCGGCTTGCTGGCCGGCGTCCTGCTGTCGCTGTGGATGATCCGCAACCTGCTGCGCCAGTTGGGCGGCGAGCCGGATTACGCCGCCCACGTCGTGCAGGAGGTGGCGCAAGGCAACCTGGCGGTGCAGATCGCGCTGAAGAAGGGCGACCAGGGCAGCCTGCTGGCATCGATGAAGAGCATGGTGGACAAGCTGTCCGGCGTGGCGTCGGAAGTGAGCAACGGCGCGCTGGCGCTGGCCGCCGCCTCGGAGCAGGTCAGCGCCACGGCGCAATCGCTGTCGCAGGCGGCCAGCCAGCAGGCCGCCAGCGTGGAGGAGACCAGCGCCTCGGTGGAAGAGATGAGCGCTTCGATCGGCCAGAACACCGATAACGCGCGCATCACCGACAGCACGGCGGCCAAGGCCGCGGGCGAGGCCAGCGAAAGCGGCGAGGCGGTGCGCAGCACGGTGGCCGCCATGCGCGATATCGCCAAGCGCATCATGATCATCGACGACATCGCCTACCAGACCAACCTGCTGGCGCTGAACGCCGCGATCGAGGCGGCGCGCGCGGGCGAGCATGGCAAGGGCTTTGCCGTGGTGGCGGCCGAGGTGCGCAAGCTGGCCGAACGCAGCCAGGTGGCGGCGCAGGAGATCGGCGACCTGGCCGCCGGCAGCGTGCAGACCGCGGAACGGGCGGGCGCCTTGCTGGACGCCATGGTGCCGGCCATCCAGCAGACCTCGCGCCTGGTGCAGGAAATCACCGCCGCCTCGGTGGAGCAGGCGTCCGGCGTGAGCCAGATTAATATGGCGATGGGGCAGCTGAGCCAGACCACCCAGCAGAACGCCGCCGGCGCCGAGGAGCTGGCGTCGACGGCGGAGGAAATGAGCAGCCAGGCGGAAGAACTGCAGCAGCTGATACGCTTCTTCCGCGTGGCACAGGACGAGGCGCCGCGCCGCAGCGTGGAAGTGCTGCACCCGCCCGGCCCGCGCGCGCGCCAGCGCAAGCTGGCGCGCGTGGCGCCGCTTGACGAGAGCAACTTCACCCGTTTTTGAGGAGCGGCATGGAAGCAGAGCACCAGTACCTGAGTTTCCGCCTGGGCGAGGAAACCTTCGCGCTGGGCATACTTGCGGTGCGCGAGATCATCGAATACGGCGGCGTGACCGACGTGCCGATGATGCCGGCCTGCGTGCGCGGCGTGATCAACCTGCGCGGCGCCGTGGTGCCGGTGCTGGACCTGGCCAGCCGCCTGGGGCGCGGCGCCAGTGCGATCGGCCGCCGCAGCTGCATCGTGATCGTGGAGATGGGGACGGCGCCGGAGCAGCAGGTGCTTGGCCTGCTGGTGGACGCCGTCAACGCCGTGCTCGACATCGACGCGGCGCAGATCGAGCCGCCGCCCAGCTTTGGCGCGGGCCTGCGCAATGACTTCATCAACGGGATCGGCAAGGTTAACGGCAAGTTTGTCATCCTCATCAACCTGGAGGCGGTGTTGAACGTGCCGGAAATTGCGGCCATGGCGGGCGAGGGCGCGGCATGCAACCCGTAACGCCCCTGACGGACGGCGAGTTCGTGCAGTTCCAGCGCTTTATCCATGAGGCGGCGGGGATTGCGCTGTCCGACGCCAAGAAGCCGCTGGTGTCGGGGCGCCTCGCCAAGCGCCTGCACCAGCTGCAGTTCGACAGCTACGGTTCCTATTTCCAGCTGATCGCCAGCGGCCGGGCGCCGGAGGAGACCCAGCTCGCCATCGACCTGCTGACCACCAACGAGACCTACTTCTTCCGCGAAATGCGCCATTTCGAGCACCTGCGTTCGCTGGCGCAGGCGCAGCGGCCGGGCAGCACCCAGTTCCGCGTCTGGAGCGCAGCCTGCGCCACCGGCGAGGAGCCCTATTCGATCGCCATGGTGCTGGCCGACCTGCTGCCGGCGCAAAGCTGGGAAGTGCTGGCCTCCGACATCAGCGCGCGCGTGCTGGACAGCGCGCGCAGCGGCCACTACCCGCTGGCGCGCGCCAGCCATGTGCCGCCCGACTACCTGCGGCGCTTCTGCCTGAAAGGCATCGATGCGGAAGACGGCACCCTGCTGGTGTCGCGCGCGCTGCGCGAATGCGTGGAGTTCGCGCAGATCAACCTGAATGCGGCGCGCCTGCCCGCGCTGGGCCGCTTCGACGTGGTCTTCCTGCGCAATGTGCTGATCTATTTCGACGCGCCGACCAAGCGCCGCGTGGTGCAGCGCGTGCTCGACTGCCTGCGTTCCGGCGGCCACCTCTACATCGGCCACTCGGAAAGCCTGCACGACATGGCGCTGCCGGTGCGCCCGGTGGCGCCCGCGATCTATCGCAAGGAGTGAGATGGAAACCGGCGCCACCATCGAAGTCTACCTGCTGCCCGGCGAGTACTTCGTGGGCGATGCGCGCTACCGCATCCGCACCGTGCTCGGTTCATGCGTCTCGATCACGCTGTGGCACCGGCGCCTGCGCATCGGCGCCATGTCGCACTTCCTGCTGTCCGAGCGCGAGGGCGAAGCCGGGCCGGGTTTGAACGGGCGCTATGGCCGGGATGCCATGGCGCTGATGGTCAGGCAGCTGCAGGGGCACGCGGTGCCGATCCTGGAGTGCGAGGCCAAGGTGTTCGGCGGCGGCAGCATGTTCCCCGCCATCGAAGCCGGCGCTGCGCCAGGCATCGGCCAGCGCAACG
Source organism: Pseudoduganella sp. (assembly GCF_041914865.1). Taxonomy (NCBI): domain Bacteria; kingdom Pseudomonadati; phylum Pseudomonadota; class Betaproteobacteria; order Burkholderiales; family Oxalobacteraceae; genus Pseudoduganella; species Pseudoduganella sp. Next base: position 11,098 of record NZ_JAYSCO010000091.1, read on the forward strand.
GCCTGGCGGCGGAGCAGCTGCTGGCCGAATACGGCATCCCGGTGGTGTCGGAAAGCCTGTTCGGCACCGGCCACCGGCACATCCTGTTCGATGTATCCACCGGCGACGTCTGGGTGCGCCAGGGCGAGAAGGGAACGGCATGAAGCAGATCAAGGTCATGGTGGTGGACGATTCGGCGGTGGTGCGGCAGGTGCTGAGCGGCCTGCTCGGGCGCGAACCGGACATGCAGGTGACGTATGCCGTGGCCGACCCCATCCTGGCCGGCGAGCGCATGCGCCTGCAGTGGCCCGACGTGGTGGTGCTGGACATCGAGATGCCGCGCATGGACGGCATCACCTTCCTGCGCAAGATCATGGCCGAGCGCCCGACGCCGGTGGTGATCTGCTCCTCGCTGACGGACAAGAACACCCGCAGCTCGATGGAGGCGCTGGCGGCGGGCGCCGTGGCGGTGGTGTGCAAGCCAAAAATGGACCTGCGCCAGTCGCTGCACGACGGCTGCGACGAGCTGGTGGCAGCCGTGCGCAGCGCCGCCCAGGCACGGTTGCAGGCACCGGCGCCGCCCGGCACCAGGCCGGCCCCGACGCCCGGCATCCCGGCTGCCAAGCTGAGCGCGGACGCCATCCTGCCGCCGATGGGCGAGGGCGCGGCGCCCATGCGCGGCAGCGGCAAGGTGGTGGCGCTGGGCACCTCCACCGGCGGCACGCAGGCGCTGGAACGGGTGCTGGCCGAACTCACGCCGGGCGCCCCGGGCATTGTGATCGTGCAGCACATGCCGGAGCAGTTCACCGCCGCTTTCGCCGACCGCCTGAACAGCTTGTGCCAGATCACCGTCAAGGAGGCGCGCAACAACGATCCGGTGCTGCCCGGCCAGGCGCTGATCGCGCCCGGCGGCCGCCACATGCTGCTGCGGCGCGGCCCGGCCCAGTACTTTGTGGAGGTGGTCGACGGCCCGCTGGTGAACCGGCACCGGCCCTCGGTCGATGTGCTGTTCCGTTCCGTCGCCAAGTGCGCCGGGTCCAGCGCACTTGGCATTATCATGACCGGCATGGGCGACGATGGCGCCGTCGGCCTGCTGGAAATGCGCCAGGCTGGCGCGCGCACGCTGGCGCAGGATGAACAGAGCTGCGTGGTGTACGGCATGCCGCGCGAGGCGGTCAAGCGCGGCGCGGCCGAGCGCAGCGTGGCGCTGGACGCGATCAGCCGCGAAATCCTGCAGTATGGCAGCGGTGAATGGAGGTCGAATGAGGGACTTTAATGCAAGCACGGCCCTGATCGTCGAAGACAGCACGGTGCAGCGCGAGCACGTCCTCGGCCTGCTGCGCCAGATCGGCTTCGGCGCCATCCTGGCCGCCAACGATGGCATCAATGCCCTGCGCACGCTGGAGCAGCACGGCGCGCCGGTCGACCTGGTGCTGACCGACCTCGATATGCCCGGCATGGACGGCGTAGAGCTGATCCAGCAGCTGGCCAAACGGCGCCTGGCCGCCAACCTGATCGCCGCTTCCGCCAACCAGGCGCGCCTGCAGGAGGCGGCGCACAGCCTGCCGGCCGGTTGTTCCATGCGCCTGCTGGCCACCATCGCCAAGCCAGTGCGGCTGGAGGGCTTGCAAGCGCTGCTCGATAAGGCGCCGATGCTGGCGCTGGCTGACCTGGAGCAGGCCGACGCCGCAGGCGGCATCAGTGCCGCCGACATCGAAAGCGGCTTGGCCGAGGGGCACTTCTTCCCGCTATACGCACCGCGCGTGGCGCTGGATAGCGGGCGCCTGCTGGGGATTGCCGTGCAAGGGCGCTGGCAGCACCCGCAACGCGGCGTGCTGGATAGCGCCGCCATCTTGCCCGCCCTGGCCGGGAATACCGAACTTGCAGGATCGATCGTGCTGGCGCTGGTGCGCCAGGCGGCAGCCGACTTGCACGACTGGCAGGAGATGGGACTGTCGGCCATCAAACTGTCGCTGCCGCTGCCAACGGAACTGCTGGCCGACCTGGGCGAGCTGGGGCGGCTGGTGGCGGGCGTCCAGGCACAGGGCGTGAAACCGGCCAGCGTCTGCTGGGAAATCAGCGAAGCCGTGGTGGCAGGGGGCGAAGCCGATGCACTGCACAACATCGGCCGTATCAGCCTGCGCGGCTTCGGCATCGGCGCCGTGCATTGCGGGCGCTACGAGGCGCGCATGCGCGATTTTGCCAGCTTCCCCCTGTCCGGCATCTGCATCGACCCGCTGTTCGTGCACGAGGCGGCGCAACGCAGCCATCGCCGGCCTTTGCTGGATGGGCTGCTGGCGATGGCCGGCAAGCTGGGCGTCCCGGTATGCGCGGACGGCCTGGAAAAGATGGAAGACTGGGTGCTGATGCGGGAGCTGGGCTGCAGCGCCGGCCAGGGTCCGCTGGTGGGCGCGCCGATGCCCGGCGCCGGCTTCGTCACCTGGTTCAAGGATAACCGCCAGCGCCTGCGCGACTGCGCCGCGACGCGCCTCAGTGACGTGGCGCCTCCAGCGGCAGGAACAACGTAAAGCAGGTGCCGGCGCCTTCGTTGCTGCTGACGGTGATGCGGCCGCCCAGCATATCGCTCACGATGCTGTGGCAGATATGCAGGCCCAGGCCGGAGCCGCCCACCCCCATCTTGGTGGTGAAGAAGGGGTCGAAGATGCGCTCCTGGTTGGCGTTGCTGATGCCGTTGCCGTTGTCGTGCACGTGCAGCGCAACCCAGTCATCCTGGTGGTACTCCGCCACCAGCTCCACCTTGCCTTCGCTGCGCCCGTCGAAGGCGTGCATGATGGCGTTGTTGACAAGATTGGCGATCACCTGGCCCAGGGGACCGGGGTAGCTGTCCATCATCAGCTCGGCCGGCACGTGCTGCACCACCTCGAACGGGGTGCGCTTGATGGACGGCATCAGCGTCAGCACATTGCCCGCCACCACCTCGGCCAGCAGGAAGGTGCGGCGCTGGGTGCTGGTCTGGTCCACCGCCACCTGCTTGAAGTTGGTCACCATGTCGGCCGCGCGCTGCAGGTTGCGCATCAGGATCTCGGTCGTGGTGTGGGCATTGTCCAGGTAGCTCACCAGCTCCGAACGGCGCATGTTCTCGCCCCGCGCGAAATGGCCGCGTATCACACCGGTTTGCGCCTCGAAGGTGCTGGCCACCATCAGGCTGTTGCCGATCGGCGTGTTCAGCTCATGGGCGATGCCCGCCACCAGTGAGCCGAGCGCCGCCAGCTTTTCCTGGTGCACCAGGTCCTCCTGCGCCCGCGCCAGCGATTCATAAGCCTGTTTCAGTTCATTGTTTGCCCGGCGCAGGGCGATATGGGTATTGATGCGGGCCAGCACCTCCTCGACCTGGAATGGCTTGGTGATGTAGTCGACGCCGCCGGCGGAAAAGCCGCTGACGATCTGCTTGGCATCGCTCAGGCCAGTCATGAAGATGACCGGCACGTCGCGCGTTTCCGCGTCGGCTTTCAGGCGGCGGCAGGCCTCAAAGCCATCCAGGCCGGGCATCACGATATCGAGCAGGATCAGGTCCGGCTCGGCCAGGGCGGCGCGCATGATGCCTTCGCGCGCATCGTGCGCCAGCACAACCAGGAAGCCATGCCGGCTCAGGTGGTCCAGCAGGGCGAGCAGCAAGGTCGGCGAGTCATCGACGACCAGGACAGTCGGTGGGCGTGGTCGAACTTGTTCAGTTGGCATCCCAAACCTTTTTCACGTGCCGCCCTTGCGGAAGCGCAGGCGGCTTGCTATAGTTCTGTCCCTCGCAACGCGGCGCAGACAAATCTGCAGAGCGAAGCGCGAAAAACGAGGGGTTGACGAGTTGCACGCTGTACCGCATAATCTCGCTTCTCTGCTGCTGACAAACACAACGCTTTGTCAAAAATAACGCAGCGATCTTTAAAAATCAACAGTCGATAAGTGTGGGCGTTTGACGATATGCCC
>NZ_JAYSCO010000092.1:0-14753 GCF_041914865.1 Pseudoduganella sp.
ACAATCTATGCGCGAAGCGCATAGATTGTCCGATTGTCAGACCTGACCCCGAATTTCTCAGGCGCCGGCGAGTTGCGGCTGGCGGGTGCTGCGTTCTTCGCTGTAGCGGGCGGCCGAGAGGTCGTCGGCGAAGATGGCGGGGCGCTTGGCGGACATGATGTCGGCCAGCAGCTGGGCGGAGCCGCAGCTCATGGTCCAGCCCAGCGTGCCGTGGCCGGTGTTGGTGAACAGGTTGCGGATGGCGGTGCGGCCCACCACCGGGGTGCCGTCCGGGGTCATCGGGCGCAGGCCGGTCCAGAACGTGGCTTCGGCGGTGTTGCCGGCGCCGGGGAACAGGTCGTTCACCACCATTTCCAGCGTTTCGCGGCGGCGTGGGTTGAGCTTGGTGTTGTAGCCTGCGATCTCGGCCATGCCGCCGACGCGGATACGGTCGTCGAAGCGGGTCACGGCAATCTTGTACGTTTCGTCCAGGATGGTCGAAGTCGGGGCTTTGTCGCCATCGACGATCGGCACGGTGATCGAGTAGCCTTTCAGCGGGTAGACCGGGATTTCGAACAGTTCTTTCAGGAACGGGGTGGAGTAGGCGCCCAGCGCCACCACGAAGGAGTCCGCCTGCACCAGCTCGGCGCCGCATTGCACGCCTTTGACTTTGTCGCCTTCCATCACCAGGCGCTCGATCTGCACGCCGTAGCGGAATCTCACGCCCAGCTCCTTGGCCATCGCTTCCAGGCGGGTGGTGAACAGCTGGCAGTCGCCGGTTTCGTCGTTCGGCAGGCGCAGGCCGCCGACCAGTTTGTGCTGCGAGGCGGCCAGGCCTGGCTCGGCCTTCATCAGCTCGGCGCCGGTCAGCAGTTCGTAGGGTACGCCGGTTTCTTTCAGGACTTCGATATCCTTGGCGGCGCCGTCCAGCTGGGCCTGGGTGCGGAACAGCTGGGTGGTGCCTTTCTGGCGGCCTTCGTATTCGATGCCGGTGGCGGCGCGCAGCACTTTAAAGCAGTCGCGGCTGTATTCGGCCAGGCGCACCATGCGTTCTTTGTTGATGGCGTAGGATTCGGCATTGCAGTTGCGCAGCATCTGCCACATCCATTTCAGCTGGAAGGTGGTGCCGTCCGGGGTGATGGAGAGCGGCGCGTGGCGCTGCAGCATCCATTTCATGGCTTTCAGCGGGATGCCGGGGGCGGCCCAGGGCGAGGCGTAGCCGGGCGAGATCTGGCCGGCGTTGGCGAAGCTGGTTTCCAGGGCAGGGCCGGGCTGGCGGTCGAGGACGGTGACGTCGTGGCCGGCCTGGGCCAGGTAATAAGCACTGGTGACGCCAATGACGCCGCTGCCAAGGATAACTACGCGCATGGATTGCCTCCGGAATATTTGTTGCGGATTATTTTGCTATGATAGGTAGTTTTCCCTAGTATTTGTTACTATATAAGACCGTCAAAACAGTAAAAAATCATGCGAATCCAGAAGGAATCGGTCCGTGGCCTGGACAAGATTGACAGGAAAATACTGCGCATCCTGCAGGAGGACGCGCGCATCGCCATGAAGGACTTGAGCGAGCAGGTGGGCTTGTCGATCACGCCCACCATCGAGCGCGTCAAGCGCATGGAGCGCGACGGGGTGATTTCCGGCTACCACGCGCGCCTGAATCCGCGCGCGCTGGGGGCCAGCCTGCTGGTGTTCGTGGAGATCACGCTGAACCAGAAATCGGCCAGTCATTTCGAGCAGTTCCGGCGCGAGGTGCTGCGTATTCCGGAAGTGCAGGAATGCCACCTGGTGTCGGGCGATTTCGATTACCTGATCAAGGCCCGCATCCATGAGATGGCGGAATACCGCAAGCTGCTGGGCGATATGCTGTTGAACCTTCCGGGTGCGGCGCAGTCCAAGTCCTACGTCGTCATGGAAGAAATCAAAGAGACTTTGATTTTGGCCACAGAGCCCGCACCGTAGGCGCGGGACAATGACGCTTTCTGACCAAGGAGCGTACCATGTCCACGAACAAACCCGATCCGGTCGCACATATGTCCGACTTACATGATTCTGAGCACAAATTCGAGCTGGCAATGGCGAAGCAAAGGGCGGAGACTTTTCGCTGGATGCTGTTCCAGACAACCGTCATTATCGGCGCGACGGCGGGGCTGCTGAAACTGTTTGGGTGCTGACCACGCTTGGTCTAGAATGCCATTAGCCTGGACTGAGCGAACGGAGTATTTGTGCAAAGCACTTATGGAGCCGCCAGCGTCACCCCACCAGCCGCGTCGGCGCCGGCTGCCCCCGAGCACGCTGTTTTGCTGCGCTGCCTCGACGAACATCTCTCCACCGACCAAAGCTTCACCTCCGCCCTGGCCCGCACTGTGGGCGCGATCGCGCGCACTGACGGCACCATGACCCTGGCGCAGTTTGCCGCTGTGACCGACCTGGCCGGCGATGGCCGTGCCTCCGCCGTCTTCACCGCCCTCATGCTCAATGCGATCGAATGCGATGTCACGGTCGATTGGGCCTTGCAGGCGCTAAGCCGCTCCAGCCCGACGGTCGGCGATGCGGCGCGGCATAGCGCCTTCAACCTGATGAAGCCGCTGCTTGCGCTGCAGGGCACGGCGGCGCGTCCGCTGGCGCACAAAATTGCCAAAGCCTTGCACATCAAATTGAGTGCCGAGCAACTGTTTGGCCTGCCGCCCGAGGAAGAGCGCCGCCTGCTCAGCAACCTGGGCCAGCAGGCGCGCAAGCTGGTCAAGGGCAAGGGCCTGGCCGACGCGGTGGCGGAGTTTGGCCGCAATATGGGCCACACGGAACTGCTCAACCACGCGCGCGGCTACCACGGTGGGCTGATGAGCCAGCAGGAATTGCAGGACGCGGTGGAGCGCGCCGTCACCACCATTTGCCAGGGCATCGAGAGCTACCGCGAGCACGACAGCGCCATGCTGGCCTGCGAAGCGAATGCCGCCAGCCTGCTGGCGACGGCGCAGCAGCTGCGCCACCAGGTGCAGCAGCGGCTGGCACTGGTCGATGCGCGCATTGCCTATGAACGCCGGGTGCTGGCCCAGGATATCGAGGACGCCGTGCACGATGCCGGCAATGCCATCGAGCTGGCCCTGGCCGCCAATCCGGACGCCAAAGAGCAGGCCAGCGGCGCCCAGTTTGGCAAGGAGATGGAATCGCGCCTCGACCGCGTGGTGCGGCGCAAGGAGGAGGTGCTCGACCTTTTGCAGCACGACTTGTCGCTGTTCCAGTCGGATATCCGCCTGACCCAGTCCACCGTGTTTGAGCGCCAGCACCATGCCACGCTGGCGCGCCTGATGCCGCGCATGCGCGTCGGCACGCGCCTGGCGCAGACGGTCGATACCGCCGCCAATATCACCCTGATGGGCAGCGCCGTGGCGGCCGCCAGCACCGGCACGGCCGCCTACCTGTTCGGCGTGGCCGTGGTGCTGCCGGTGGTGGCGCCGGCCGCGCCCTTTGTCGGCGGCGCGGTGCTGCTGGCCGGGGCCTTCAAATGGTTTGCCGATGCCGGCCGGCGCAAGCGGTCCGAGATCCAGGACCGGCGCCGTGCCTTCGAGGAGGAACTGCGCAAGCGCCTGCAGGAGGTGCAGGCCGCCTTCGGCCGCCAGCTGGACCGCATTGCCGCCAGCTTCCACGAATCGGCGACCCAGCTGCTGACGCCGCTGATGCTGGAGGCGGAAGCGGCGGGCCGGGTGCAGGCGGTGCGCAAGCGCATCGCCGACAAGGTCATTGCCCAGGCCAACCGCGCGATCGCCGAGCTGCGTACGGCGCTCGGCGCGCATGCCTGAAAACTGTTGCTTTCAGGATGATATGTGCGGTGGCGCACGTAGCGGCTCGAAATTGCCTTGATACAATAACCGGTGCGCAACGCACTTTTTCAACTACTTATATAATCACAATCATGAAGACCCAGCTCTTAGCCGCCGCCATGCTGGCGCTCAGCACTTCTGCCTTCGCCACCGACGTCGGCGTTTCCGTTACCGTCGGCCAGCCAGGCTTCTACGGCCGCATCGACCTTGGCAATATGGCGCCGCCGCCGGTGCTGTATCCGCAGCCTGTGATTATCCAGCGCCCGGCGCGCATCATCGCCGAGCCGATGTACCTGCGCGTGCCGCCTGGCCATGCCAAGAAATGGGACAAGCACTGCCATAAGTACAATGCCTGCTCGCGCAACGTCTATTTCGTGCGCGATGACTGGTACACCAACGAGTACGCGCCGCGCTACCGCGAGGAACACCGCGACCGCCGCGACTACGACCGCCGCGATGACCACGACCACGACCGCGGCCACGGCAAGCACAAGGACAAGGGCCATGGCCACGGCCACGGCAAGCATAAAGACAAGGACTGACCGGGGCGGCCGGGCTCGCCGCCGACTTTAGGAGAGCTGTTTGCGAAGCAAATATGTGATCGTTGGTGGTGGCGCAGGCGGCCTTGAACTCGCCTGCAAACTGGGCCGCAAACTTGGCCCGCAACAGGTAATGCTGGTGGACAGCCGGCTTTACCATATCTGGAAGCCTTCCTTGCACGAAGTGGCGGCAGGCACCCTGGACATCCACCAGGAGGGCCTGTCCTACCAGATGCTGGCGCACGACAACGGTTTCACCTATGTCTACGGCGCCATGACGGCGCTCGATGCCGCTGCCCGGGAGCTGACCGTGGCGGCCATCACCAGCGAAGGCGGCGAGGCCGTCCTGCCGGAACGCCGCATCGGCTACGACTCGCTGGTGATGGCGGTCGGCAGCACTTCCAACTATTTCGGCGTGCCGGGCGCGGCCGAAAACACCATTTCCCTGAATGCCACCGAAGATGCGGAGCGCTTCCGCCTGACCCTGCTCAAGCTGCTGACCAAGGCCGCCTTGCAGAAGGGGCAGGACGGCGCGGCCGGGGTCGACGTGGTGATCATCGGCGGCGGCGCCACCGGCGTCGAGCTGGCCGCCGAGCTGCGTGAGGCCAGCGGCGTGTACACCTCCTACGGTTTCGGCCACCTGGATCCGGTGCGCGACGTGCGCATCACGCTGCTGGAGGGCGCGCCGCGCATCCTGGCGCCGTTGCCGGAGCGCGTTTCCGGCGCCGCCCTCAAGCTGCTCAACGAGCGCGGCATCAAGGTCGTGACCGACTGCCGTGTCACCGCCATCGCGCCCGACCACGTCAGCGTGGGCGAGCAGCGCTATCCTTCCGACATCGTGGTGTGGGCGGCCGGCATCAAGGCGCCGGCCTTCCTCGCCACGCTCGGCCTGCCGGTGGCCAAGGGCGGCCAGATCGAAGTCACCGGCGACCTGCAGGTGAAGGGCGTGCCGGGCGTGTATGCGCTCGGCGACTGCGCCCTGTGCCTGGGCCCGGATGGCAAACCGGTGCCGCCGCGCGCGCAGGCGGCGCACCAGCAGGCCGATTACCTGCTCGAGACTTTCCTGCGCGAGGCGCGCGGCAAGGCGCCGCAGGGCAAGCCCTACGCCTACCGCGACTACGGTTCGCTGGTGTCGTTCGGCCAGTCGACCTCGGTCGGCAGCCTGATGGGCTCGCTGCGCGGCTTCAACTGGTTCGTCGAAGGCTTCTTCGCGCGCATGATGTATGTCAGCCTGCACCTGCTGCACCACCAGGCCGTGCTGGGCACCATCCGTACCGGCGTGCTGGCGCTGGCGCGCTTCCTCGTCAAACGGGCCACGCCGCTCGTCAAGCTGCATTGATGCGCGCCGCTTCCCGTACGGCGCTGCTGGCCGCCGGCCTGCTGTTGGGCGGGTGTTACAACCGGGCCGAGGACGTGGCGCAGCTGGCGCGCCAGCACGCCACGGCCACCGGCCGCGTCGCGCTGCTCGAGTGCCGCCTGAACGGGCGCTGGTGGTATGACTTCGAGGTTGACGGCAAGCGGCGCCGGGGCATGGCACTCGATCCGGCGGCTTGCCAGGCGCGCCGCGTGGGCGATGCGGTCACGGTGTACTACAACCCGGCCCGGCCCGAGGTACACCGCGCCATTGCGCCGGCCGCGGCGTATGAGGCCGAGCATGGTTTCCATGTGCCGGAGTGGCTGTGGTTTGGCCTGGGGGCGCTGGCGCTGCCGCTGTCGGCGCTGATGGCGCTGCGGCGCGGCGGCCGGCGCGGCTGAAGCGGCAGCGCCGGCTGTTCAGTTGGCGGGAATGGGCGGCTTGGGCAGGGTGACGCTGAGCACGCTGCCGCGGCTGCCGTTCGCGGCCAGCGACAGGCTGCCGCCGAGGAAGCGGGCGCGTTCGCGCAGCATGCGCAAGCCATAGCAGCCTTGCCAGTGAGCCGGCTCGGTGGCGCCGTCCACCGGGCCGATGCCATCGTCCTTGACCATCAGCGTGATGCTGTCGTCCATATCGTCCACGATCACTTCCACGTTGCTGGCGCGGGCGTGCGCCGCCACGTTGCGCAGGCCTTCTTCCGCCACCCGCAGCAGTACCACGCGATGCGCGCGCGGGCAGGCCGGTTCGTCGTCCGGCAAGCTGCAGCGGGCCGCCATCTGCTGCTCCGCAGCAAACTGCGCCACCAGCTCGCCCAGCGCCACGCGCATGCCGAGGAACTCCAGCTTGTCGTTCCACAGCTTGTGCTGCATGGCGCGGTTGGTCTCGATGATGTTGTGCAGCAGGTTTTTCATCTGCGCCGCGCGGTCCAGCAACGCCGGCTCCGGCGGCAGTTTGGAAGTGAGCAAACCCAGGTGCATGGTCAGCGCCGTCAGCGACGAGCCCAGGCTGTCGTGCATCTGGCGCGACAAGGCACGCCGCTCCTCGTCCCAGCAATTGTTGACGTAACCCAGCAGCTCCCTGAGCTCAGCGGCGTCCGTGGTGGCAGACATATGTTTGGTAGTCCATGTTTATTGCCCCGATCATACATGAGGATGGTGGTGAGGTGGCGCACATACAGTCAGCAGTGTGGCTGCCAAGCTGGCAGCTCACAAAGGAGGAGGCGGAAATGAAAGATGCTATTGCACTGCTTAAACAAGACCACGCCAACGTCAAGGCCATGTTCAAGGAATACGAGGAGCTGGGCGAGCGCGCCTTTGCCAGCAAGAAGAAGCTGGCCGACAAGATCTGCCTGGAGCTGACCAAGCACGCCACGGCGGAAGAGGAAATTTTCTATCCGGCGCTGCGTGCCGACAGCAGGGAGGCGGAAGACCTGGTGGACGAGGCCACGGTCGAGCATTCCACCGCCAAGGACCTGATCGCCCAGATCAGTGAGATGGACCCGCACGACGACCTGTTCGACGCCAAGGTCAAGGTGCTGGGCGAATACATCGAGCACCACGTCAAGGAAGAGGAGGGCGAGATGTTCCCCAAAGCGCGCCAGTCCGGACTGGACCTGCAGGGCATGGCGCGCGAGATCGAGGCGCGCAAGGACGAAGTCGAATTCGTGCCGCCGCGCCTGGCGGGCATCACGTCCGGGCAGTCGCAGGGGCGCGCGCCAGGCACTCGTTGATGGCGCGCAGCAGCTGGTCGACATCGACCGGCTTCACCAGGTGCATGTCGAAGCCGGCCTCCATCACGCGCCGCTGGTCGTCGGCCAGGCCGTAGCCGGTCAGGGCGATCAGCTTGATGTGGTGGGTGTCCGGGTTGGCGCGCATGCGGCGCGCCACCTCGTAGCCGTCGATGCCGGGCAGGCCGATATCGACCAGCGCGATATCGGGCCGCGCCGCAGCTGCCGTGGCCAGGCCCTGGAAACCATCGGCCGCGTGCTGCACCGGGTAGCCGTAGCAGCTCAGCATCATGGCCATCATTTCACGGCCATCGTCATTGTCTTCCACCAGCAGCACTGCTGGCTTGGCCTGCTCGCTCGTATCCATGGGGGGCGCCTTTGTTTCGGTTATATGCTCAATGCACGGCAGGTGCAGGGTAAAGGTGCTGCCTTCGCCGGGACCGGCGCTTTCAGCATAGACATTGCCGCCGTGCAGTTCCACCAGGCGCCGCACCAGGGCCAGGCCGATGCCCAGGCCGCCTTGCGCGCGGTCCAGCGTGCTGGTGCCCTGCACGAAGACGTCAAACACCTGCGGCAGCAGCTCGGCCGGGATGCCGACCCCGCTGTCGTGGACGCTGATGGATACCTCGTCGCCATCGCTGTCTGCGATCACTTCGATACGCCCGCCGGGTGGCGTGTACTTGAGCGCATTGTCCAGCAGGTTGCTGAACACCTGTTCCAGGCGCGTGGCGTCGCCATTCACCCAGCACGGCGCGATGTCGGCCACCAGTTCGTAATCGGCCAGGCGGCCGGTGGCGCGGAAGGTGTCGAGCGTCGTGTTCAGCAGGGCGGCCAGGTCGAGCGGCATGCGGTTCAGCAGGATCTTGCCCGACATGGCGCGGCTCAGGTCGAGCAGGTCGTCCACGATGCGGCCCAGGTGGCGGCTCTGGCGCTGGATGATTTTCTTGGCATGGCCCACGCTGTCGGCCGGCACCCCGGGCAGGCCGATCAACGACGCGGCGCTGCTGATGGCGGACAGCGGATTGCGCAGCTCATGGCCCAGCATGGCCAGGAATTCATCCTTGGCGTGGCTGGCCCGCTCGGCCGTCTTGCGTTCTTCGATTTCGCGCAGCAGGCGCTGGTTGCTGGCGATCAGGTCGGTGGTGCGCTGGCTCAGCTGGCGGGCCTGGCGCCGCAGCTCTTCGTTCTTGGTGGCGAGCGAGACGAAGACGCTGATCTTGGCGTACAGCATCTGCGGGATCACCGGCGTGAACAGGAAGTCCACCGCGCCGCGCTGGTAAGCCTTCAGCCGGTCCAGCTCGTCGGCCACGAAGGCGGTGATGAAAATGATGGGGATATCGGCCGAGCGCGGCCGCTGGTGGATCGCTTCCGCCGTCTCAAAGCCATCCATGCCCGGCATGTTCACATCGAGCAGGATGACGGCGAAATCGTGCATCAGCACTTCGCGCAGGGCATCCTCGCCGGAGCGCGCGGCGACCACTTCATAGTTCTCCTGCGCCGCCCACTGCTGTAGCAGGTTGGTCAGCGCAAAGAGGCTGTTGGCGTCGTCGTTGACGACGAGGATCTTGGGCTTGTCCACCCTCCTGATCATAGCGTTGCCCTTTTACACTGTCAAAAGTGCAGTTTCAATCGGACACGGCCCTGTGTACGCCTGCGCACAGTCAGGCGGGCAGGGGGCTGCCATAGTGGAAACTCGTCCAATGGAGGAGCTACCATGAATATCGACACCATCGTTGACAAAGAGTATGTGGACAAGAGTTTCCGCGAGCTGGCGGACGCGCCGGTCAGTGTGCTGCGCGGCCTGAGCGCCAAGGATGCCAAGGCCCTGCACGCCGCCTTTGGCGTGCAGACGGTGCGCGACCTGGCCCAGCTCAACTTTGTGCGCTGGGCCCGGGCCATCGCCGTGCTGGCCGATGAGGAGCAAATGGCGCCGGCCGAAAAAGCCAAGGAGGAATTGCTCGACGATGCCGTGGAAATGACGTTCCCGGCCAGCGACCCGATTTCGGTTGATGCCGGCATCACGCGCATTGAAGTGGCTCCCGAAAAAGTGGACGCGCAACATGACCACCAGCATGCGGCCAAGGTGGAGGAATCGACCGAGATCGGGCGCGAAGCGGAAACGACCTGAGGCAGCGCCCGCTCAGGCCGCCGCGGCCGGCACCTGCGGCGCGGCCGGCGGCGCCGCGCAGGACGAGGCCACGCAATAGCGGTTCTTGCCGGTGCGCTTGGCCTCGTACAAGGCGGCATCGGCCACGTGCATCAGGTTGTCGACCGTGGTGGCGTCGTCCGGATAGAGGGCAATGCCGAGGCTGGTCGACAGCTGCAGGGTCAGGCCGTTCACGTTATAGGGCTGGGCCACCACCTCGATCAGCTTGGTGGCCGGTTCCTGGGCATCACCCAGGGTGCCCACATCCCCCATCACGATCACGAATTCATCGCCACCGATGCGCGCCACCGTGTCCTCCTTGCGCGAGGAGTTGACCAGGCGCTGCGCCACCTGCTTCAGGATCTCGTCGCCGTAGGCATGGCCGTGGGTGTCGTTGATGCCCTTGAAGCCGTCCAGGTCCAGGTACATGACGGCGGTGCGGCGCTGCTGGCGCGCCGCGTGCTGCACGGCGGTGGCAATGCGGTCTTCCAGCAGGCGGCGGTTGGGCAGGCCGGTCAGCGGATCGTGCAGCGCCAGTTCCTGCTGCTGCTTGCTGTAGGAGGCCAGTTCCTTGTACAGCAGGCGCACTTCCAGCATATTGTGGATGCGCTTGTGCACTTCCAGCAGGTCGAAGGGCTTGCTGATGAAGTCGCGCGCGCCGGCTTCCAGCGCGGCGATCTTGAAGCTGGGCTGGGCCGTCAGGGCCAGCACCGGCAGGTAGCCGTCCTGTTCGATCTCCTTCAGGCTCTTCATGACCTGGAAGCCGTTCAGCTCCGGCATCTGCAGGTCGAGCAAAATGAGGTCGTAGCAATGCTGGCGGTGCAAGGGGCAAACCTGCTCCGGCAGCATGGTGGCCGTGACATTGGTATAGCCGGCGTCGCGCAAGATTTCCAACATCAGGTCAATGTTGTCGGCGCAATCGTCAACTACCAGGATCTTGGCGTTCAGGATCTCATCAGGGCTGGGCATCGCGGTCTCGGGAACTGAAGAACTAGTGTAACTTGGGACAGTTTGCCATGGCGCACGTGTCATTAATTAGTCTAGCAAAGTTTCCACAAGTTTCTTGTAGGACATTTTCCCGTGTGGCGGTAGGTGTCAGCCACCCTGGCTGGCCATGACCACGCGGCCTATAGTGGCTATCAATTCGGAAGGCTCTATCGGTTTTGGCACATGGTCGAGGAAGCCGCTTTCCAGGGCGCGCAGGCGGTCCTCCGGACGGGCGAAGGCGGTCAGGGCGATGGCCGGCAAACTTCCGCCGCGCGCCGGCCCCATGGCGCGGATGCGCGCCAATAGTTCAAAGCCGTCCACATCGGGCATGCCGATGTCGCTTAGCAACAGGTCGTACTGGCCGCTGCGCGCCAGGGCCAGCGCTTCCAGCGCGTTGGCGGCCGCCTGCACCTCGCAGTTGCATTCGCGCAGGATGCGGCCGATCAGGTCGCGCGCATCGGCTTCGTCGTCTACCAGCAACACTTTGAGCCCGCCCAGGTCGCGCAAGCCCATATCGGGCAGCGGCAGCTTGTCGCTGCGCGGCGGCAAATGCATGCGCTGGGCGCGCAGCTCGCCGCTGGCCAGCGGCAGGCGCACGCTGAAACTGGCGCCCATGCCTTCGCCTTCGCTGGCCGCCAGCACGGTGCCGCCGTGCTGCTCGACCAGGTGCTTGACGATGGACAGGCCCAGCCCCAGGCCGCCATGGCGGCGCGTGGTGGAGGCGTCGCCCTGGCGGAAGCGGTCGAACACATGCGGCAGGAATTCGGGCCGGATGCCGATGCCGCTGTCGGTCACCGTGATCACCGCATTCCCATCCTGGGCCCAGATGGCCGCGCGCACGGTGCCGCCGCGCGGGGTGAATTTCAGGGCATTGGTCAGCAGGTTCCACACCACCTGCTGCAGGCGGTTGGCGTCGGCCGCCACGTGGCCGGTGGCGGCGAAGTCGCGCTCCAGGCGGATACCCTTGGCTTCCGCTGCCGGCCGCACCGCGTCGAGCGCGGCATCGACCACCACCGAGGGCTGCACCAGCTTCATGTCGAGCAGCACCTTGCCGGAGGTGATGCGGCCCATGTCCAGCAAATCCTCGATCAGCTGGGCCTGGGCGCGCGCATTGCGTTCGATGGTTTCCAGGCCGCGCAGCTGTTCTTCCGGGCTGCGGTTGCCGCGCCGCAGCACCTGCGACCAGCCCAGGATGGCGGTCAGCGGCGTGCGCAGCTCATGTGACAGCGTGGCCAGGAATTCATCCTTCATCTGGCTGCTGCGTTCGGCTTCCGTGCGCGCGCTGCGTTCGCGGTCGAGCAGCACCTTGCGTTCCTCGGCGGCGCGCTGGGCCGCATCGACCATGCGGGCATTGTCGATCGCAATGCCGGCCTGGGCCGCGATGCCGCTGACGATGCGTTCGGTGCGCTCATTGAACATATGCGCTTCCGGGTGGCCGAAGAAGAGGGTGCCCACCACTTCGCCGGCGCGCGCCAGCACCGGCACGGCCAGGCCGCTGCGTACCTGCGGGTGCGGCAGGCGTTCGAAATCGGCGGGCGGCGTGCCCGACAGCGTGTGCATGGACTGGCGGCCGCCGTCGGCGCGCGCGCCGTGGTAGAAGAAGGTGCCGAAGCGGGCGCCGGAGATGCGGGTGGCGGCATCGGTCACTTCCTGCAGCAGCGCCGGCAGCTCGCGGTGCTGCACCAGGGCGTTGCCCGTGCTGTGCAGCAGTTCCAGGATGGTGGTTTCATCGCGCAGCTGCTCCTGCACGCGTTTGACCTGGTCGACATCGGTGGCGGTGCCGAACCAGCGCAGCAGGTTGCCGCGCGCATCGCGCATCGGGTTGGCGCGCACCAGGAACCAGCGGAACTCGCCGTCGCGCGCGCGGATCGGGTACTCCATCTCGAACGGGCGGCCGCTGTGCACCGAGTCGTGCCAGCGCGCCAGGATGGTGGGCAGTACGTCGGGCGGGATGACTTCCTCCCAGCGCCCCTCCAGCATGTCCTTGCTGCTCATGCCGGTGTACTCCTCCCAGCGCTCGTTGTACCACACCATGCTGCCGTCGGAGCGGGCGATCCAGGCCAGCTGCGGGATGCTGTTGGCCAGGCTGCGCAGTTCCTCTTCGCTGTTGCGCAGCGCATCCTCGGCGTCCTTGCGCGCGCTGATGTCCTGCACCATGCCGATGATGCCGCGCAGCTGGCCGTCGGGGCCGAAATCGCCATGGCCGACAATCGACAGCCAGCAGTGCTGCCCGTCGCGCTGCGCGATGCGGCACTCGGAGTGGAAGTCGCGCCGCGCGGCGCTGGCGTCGAGGAAGGCCGCTTCCACGGCCGGCAGGTCGTCGGGCAGGATGCGTTCGCGCAGCACCGGCCACGTGATCGGGATCTCCGCCGGCAGGCCGAAGATTTCCCCGGCGCGCCGGCCCAGGCGCACCTGGCCGCTGCGCGCGTCCCATTCCCAGTCGCCCAGGCGGCCCGCCGCCAGCGCCACCTGCAGGCGGTTGGTGCTTTCGCGCAGGCCGCGCTCGTGCAGCTTGCGCTGGTGGATGTCGAGCAGCAGGCAGGTCATGCCGAGCGGCGACGGCCAGGCCCGCACTTCGATCCAGCGCTGGCTGCGCAGATAGAAGATTTCGCAGGTGGCCGGCAGGCCTTGCTCCAGTGTGCGGCGCAGCGGCGCTTCCACGGCGCCGCCGGCCAGGGCCGGAAAGGCGTTCCACAGGGACAGGCCGCGCGGGTCGGCGGGGGAGGGCTGCAGCAGTTCGGCGGCGCGCGGGTTCAGGTACTGGACGGTCCAATCCCTAGCGATGACGACGAAGCCGTCACCCATACTATCCAGTACGTTATGCGTGCGGGGATCGGGACTCATAACTCGCGATTGTAGCGCCGCCAGCGTTGCAGCGACGCACCGTTGCTCAACGCAAATTGTTAAGCACCTGTTGCAGCTGTTCGATGTCGTACGGCTTCTGCATCGAGACGGCCGGGAAGTCGAGATGGCTGGTCAGCGCCTCGCTGTAGCCGGAGGCGAAGACAATGCGCAGCTGCGGCTGCCGCTGCAGCGCCTGGCGCGCCAGGTCGACCCCGCTCATGCCGGGCAGGCTCACATCGCTGAACAGCACATCGAAGCTGGCGCCGGCCAGCAGCTCCAGCGCCGCCTCGCCATTCGCGGCGGCGCTGACCTCATGCCCGAAGGCGTGCAGCATCTCGCACACCAGGTATTGCGCGTCCTGGTTATCCTCCACCACCAGGATCCGCAACTGGCCGTCGTTGGCGGCCGATGCCAGCGCCGGCGCACTGGCCGGCGCCAGAGTGCACAGGATGCCGGCCACCGCCCCGTCGCTGTCGCGCACCGGCGTGTAATGCAGGTCGAAACTGGCTTCCAGCATGCGGCCATCGCGCCACAGCTTTAAAGGCTGGCGCGGGAACAACAGGCTGTGCCCGGCCCAGGCCTGTTCGATCGCCTGCGGATTCCAGCTCCAGGCGGCAGGCGGCACGACTGGAATGCTGCCGCCCGGCGGGCTGGCATTGGCCGAACCGGCGCTGTTGGCGTATGCCTGGTTGAACAGGAGGATTTGCTGGCGCCCCCACATCAGCAGCATGGGCAGGGGCGTATTCAGCATGATGTCGAGCGTCAGGCGCAGGGCCGGCGGCCACTCCGCCTGCGGACCGAGTTCGCTGCGCGACCAGTCCTGGGTTGCCATGCTCTCGCCGGTGAATTGCGCCATGTCCATGCCAATGCCTATATGCCAATATGGGCAATCCTACACCAAGGGCGCGGAAAATGGCGGGGTTGGCCCCTTGGGGCGGGCCGCGGGCGGCGATGATCGCGATGGGATAAAAAAAAAGGCCCGCTGGTTGCGGGCCCGAATTCTATTTCCTTGGAGGAGAATAGAGGAGACAGGTGTAATGATGCTGCGTTGCGACATGAAAATCCAATTTTCATTCATGATGAGAGAAATACGTTTCATGAATGAAGTAATAATGTCGAGAAGGCAATAAAAATCAAAGTGTTTCGCGGTACTGGACAAGCGGAAAACACCCCCTTATAATTCTGCCTCCTTGCACGGGGAACTGTGCAGGAGATAGCAGGAAACGCCGGTTTCGGCTCGGAAAGTTAGGCAGTAAGTAAGCTTTCCAAAACGAAATTCATGCGATATAATCCTGCTTCTTAAGCGGCTGTAGCTCAGCTGGATAGAGTACTTGGCTACGAACCAAGGGGTCGTGGG
>NZ_JAYSCO010000093.1:0-14664 GCF_041914865.1 Pseudoduganella sp.
GATCACCGCCACGCGCTTGCCCTTGAACAGCGGGCCGTCGCAGTGCGGGCAGTACGCCACGCCGTGGTTGCGGTATTCCTTCTCGCCCGGCACATTGATTTCGCGCCAGCGCGCGCCGGTGGAAATGATCACCGACTTGGCCTTCAGCACCGCACCGCTCTCGGTGTGCACTTCCTTGATCTTGCCCGGCACGATCTTCGACGCGCGCTGGGTGTTCATGATGTCGACGTCGTACTCCTTGACGTGCTGCTCCAGCGCCACCGCGAACTTCTGGCCGTCGGTTTCCTTCACCGAGATGAAGTTCTCGATCGACAGGGTGTCCAGCACCTGGCCGCCGAAACGGTCGGCGATCACGCCGGTGCGGATGCCTTTGCGCGCCGTGTAGATGGCGGCCGCAGCGCCAGCAGGGCCGCCGCCGACGATCAGCACGTCGAACACGTCTTTCTTGCTCAGTTCAGCCGCAGCGCGCGCCGAGGCGCCGGTATCGAGCTTGGCGAGGATTTCCTCGACATTGGTGCGGCCCTGGCCGAAATGCTGGCCGTTCAGGTACATCATCGGCACCGCCATCACCTGGCGCTCTTCGACCTCTTTCGGGAACACGCCGCCGTCCACCGCCACCACCTTGATGCGCGGGTTGATCACGGACATGGCGTTCAGCGCCTGCACCACTTCCGGGCAGTTGTGGCAGCTCAGCGAGATGAAGGTCTCGAAGACGTAGTCGCCATCCAGGTTGCGGATTTGCTCGATGACTTTCTCATCCAGCTTGATCGGGTGGCCGCCCACTTGCAGCAGCGCCAGCACCAGCGAGGTGAATTCATGGCCCATCGGGATGCCAGCGAAGCTGACGCCGATATCGGTGCCTTTGCGGTTGATGTCGAAGGACGGCTTGCGGGCGCGCTCGTCGCTGCCCGGCACCACGGTGATCTTGCCGTGGCCGGCCGACAGGATGTCCTGCAACAGGGCCGACATTTCCTGCGATTTGGCGGAGGCGTCGGTGTGCGCCACGATCTCGATCGGGTGGACAACGCGCTCCAGGTAGGAGGAGAGTTGGGCTTTCAGGTCTGCGTCCAGCATGGCTATTCCTTTCTGATTAGTCGGTTGCGGTAGCTACCGCTTCAACGCCTCAAGGCGGCCCCGTAGGGCCGCCGGTTGCCTTCAGCAGGGCTGAATGCGGACTAGCTTAGATCTTGCCGACCAGGTCCAGCGATGGCTTCAGGGTTGCCGCGCCTTCGGTCCACTTGGCTGGGCACACTTCGCCTGGGTGGGAAGCCACGTACTGGGCAGCCTTCACTTTGCGCAGCAGTTCGGCAGCGTCGCGGCCGATGCCGTTGTCGTGCACTTCCATCACTTTGATGAAGCCTTCCGGATTGATCACGAAGGTGCCGCGCAGTGCCAGGCCTTCTTCTTCGATCATCACTTCGAAGTTGCGGGACAGGGTGCCGGTTGGGTCGCCGATCAGGGCGTACTGCACTTTCTTGATCGCGTCGGAGGTGTCGTGCCATGCCTTGTGGGCGAAGTGGGTGTCGGTCGAGATGCCGTACACGTCCACGCCCAGCTTGGCGAATTCTGCGTGGTGGTCTGCCAGGTCTTCCAGTTCGGTTGGGCACACGAAGGTGAAGTCGGCTGGGTAGAACACGAATACGGACCACTTGCCTTTCAGGGATTCTTCGGTCAGGTCAACGAACTTGCCGTTGTGGTATGCGGTGGCCTTGAATGGTTTTACTTGGGTGTTAATCAGGGACATTGTGGTTTCCTCGTGGGTTTGTGAATCAATGAGACGCCAGTTTAAGGCTTTCCCTCGGATTTGGAAATTTGATTGTTCAAATAGACTCAATAGGTTTTGTCTATCAGAACCGCATGGTGCGACCGCTATTATCCCGCTTTGGCGGGAAATGCGTGGCCGCACCTGCAGTATTGCCGGAAATAGTTATCACATCAGAAATATCATTTGCCGCTGCCGCCGGCGCTGAGTGGGCTGCCGCGCGCGTTGCCGCGGTCCAGCTGCATTTCGCGTGCCATGCGGTCGATCTGCGCCTGCTTGTCCTTCTGGCGCGCATCCTCCAGTTTGACCCACTCGTCAGTCTTGGCCATCCAGGCGCTGTGCTCGGCCATGACCACCTTGGCCACGGATTCGGCTTCGTCGATCACCGCGTTATAGACCTGGGCCATGCGGTTCTTGGCCTGCGCCAGCTGGGCCGGGGTCATGCGCTCGGCCAGGCCGGCGGGCAACGCTTTGCCGACCGGCTGCAGCGATGCCAGGCGCTCGGTGTAGGCGTTATAGCAGGAGCGCCAGGCTTCCATCTCGTCCGACACTTTCTTGATTTCTTTCTTGGTCTGCGACAGCGCTGGAATCGCCGGCTTGCCACAACCAACGTTTTCATACGCGATATCGTCGCCGACGTACTTGGTGGTATAGAACTCGATATCGTCGGCCGCCGCGGCGCTGCCGCCCGCCAGGGCCAACGCCACCAGCATCACCTGTGCTTTCATGCCATCCCTCCTGAAAAATTTATTGTTTTGAAATACTAAACCTGGCGGGAAAATTACGCATCTATTTGATTTTACTGGCAATTTACAAGTTACTCGCGGCCTGCCAGCAGCCGGGTGGCATGGGCGGCCAGGGTGTCGACGTCGGCCGGGTTGAAGTCGCTGTGCATTTTCTTGCGCACGCCGTGCTCGTTGAGCAGAAGGTGGTGGTCGGGCGTGACGCCCTGGCGCGCCAGGCATTCGCGCGCGCAGGCCAGCGGGCAGCCGTCGATGGCGAGGATGGTGCGGCCCGATTGGGCCAGCTTGACCAGCGGGGCGACGCCGCCGCCCACGCCGGCGATGCAGGACATTTCGGCGCTGCCGTTGCGGTCCAGCCGCAGCGCGACGGCATTGGCCAGCTGCGCGGCGCTGCTGCAGCCGGAGCAGGAGTACACCAGCGGCAGCGTCTTGTCAGCCATGGCGCGCGCCGGGCGGCAGCGGGATTCTGGGCAGCAGGCGGCGCCAGTCGAAGGCGCTGGCGTCCAGCCCGTCCAGCGTGTTCTTGAACAGCAGGCCCAGTTCGGTGTCGCCTTCCAGGATCAGGCGGCGGCAGAAGAACAAGGTGTCCGGGTCTTCCTGCCGGCGCGCCATCAGCAGCAGGTCGTGCGCACAGGCGCCGATGGTAAGGTCGGGCGCGCCGTCGTGGCGTGCCATGTCGAAGGCCTTGCCCTGCCAGCTGAAATCGATATCGAGCCCCATGTCGTCCACGCGCAGGCGCAGGCGGCGCGCGAACAGGGCCTGCTTCACGTCTTCCGGCAGTTGCGGCGCCAGCAGGCGGTTCAGGCCCTGCACGAAGAGCCAGGCCGGCGGCTGCGGCGGCAGGCGGCCCAGCAGGCGGCCGATGGCGGGCGGGAGGCGCAGTGCGGCGGCGGTCATACGGCCTCCTCCAGCGCTGCGCTGCGCTCCATGCCTGGCTGGCCGCTCCAGAAGCCATCGCAGCTGCCGCCGGGCGCCAGCGGCTCCAGCACGTGCGCGGCGTGCGCCGGCTGCCATTCGCCGCGCCGCACCTTGTCGAAGGCGGCCAGCACTTCCAGTGTGTCGCGCGCCTGCGGCGAAATGCGCAGCACATTGATGCCCAGGTCGGCCATCTCGGGCAGGGCCAGCACCAGGTTGCAGCAGCGCGCCGACTGGGTCTGGATGCCGTTCAGCACCAGGAAGGCCTGCTGCTCGCGCGTGTCCATGACCAGGCCATCGGGATAATCGATGCAGCTGAACTGGCAATCGTCCTTTGGCAGGTTGCGGTTGCGCGCCGTCATGCAGCGCGCCGAGAAGGCCAGCGGCATGCGGCCCCAGGCGAACACTTCGCTTTCCATGCCGGCCGGCTGGGTATCGAGCAGGGTGGCGATGGCGCGGCGGTCCATCTCCAGCGGCGCCACCCAGCGCCGCGCGCCCTGGCGCGCCAGCACCGCCAGCGTCGGTTCGCTGTAGATGTTCAGGTGCGGGCCGGCGATGAAGCCGGCGCCTTCCAGGTTGCGCACGGCGCCGAAATCGTTGGCTTCCACCAGGAAGTCGCGGCTCTCGCACAGCTTGCGCATGGTGGTGAGTTCGGCGCCCGATTCGATCAGGGCCTGCGTCGACAGCACCACTTCCTTGCCGGCGTCGCGCAGCAACGCGGCGATATCGAGCCAGTCCGGCAGGCGCAGCTCATGGCGGCGCGAGCACACCACTTCGCCCAGGTAGACGATATCGACCGGGCTGTCGGCGACCTGCTGGTAGAACTCGAACATGGTCAGGCGCGGCCAGTAATACAGCACCGGGCCGAGGGCTAGTTTCAACATACTCATTTCCATTTGCGGTGATAGGCGCCAAGGGTGTGCTGCTGGCCTTCTGCCACGCGGTCCAGCGCGGCGCTCCAGCTCGGGTTGATGGTGAAGCGGCGGGTGCCGTCGCCGCAGGCGTCGATCGCCGCGCGCCAGGCTTGCGTCACCTGCGCCACATAGGCCGGGCTGCGCTGGCGGCCTTCGATCTTGATCGCTTTCACGCCCATCTGGGTCAGCTGCGGCAGCAGTTCCATGGTGTTCAGGCTGGCCGGTTCCTCGATGGCGTAATAGGTCTCTCCTTCCACCTCGAAGCGGCCCTTGCACAGGGTTGGGTAGCTGGCGTTTTCGTCCGGCTGGTAGCGGTCGATCAGCACCCCGTTCAGGCGCGACTCCAGGCCCTTCGGCGTTTCCTGCCAGCGCACGGCCTTGGCCGGCGAGCAGACGCCGGCCGTATTGGGCGATTCGCCGGTGGCGTAGGAGGACAGGGCGCAGCGTCCCTCCACCATCACGCACAGGCTGCCGAAGCCGAACACTTCGATCTCGGTCTTCACATG
Source organism: Pseudoduganella sp. (assembly GCF_041914865.1). Classification (NCBI taxonomy): domain Bacteria; kingdom Pseudomonadati; phylum Pseudomonadota; class Betaproteobacteria; order Burkholderiales; family Oxalobacteraceae; genus Pseudoduganella; species Pseudoduganella sp. Next base: position 4,841 of record NZ_JAYSCO010000093.1, read on the forward strand.
GCGCAGCAGGTGCTCGACCTGCTGCATCGACAGCACGCGCGGCAGCACGGCGCGCGAAATGCCGAACTGCTCGTGATAGAAGTTGATCGCTTCGTAATTGGTGGCCGAGCCTTGCACCGACAGGTGCAGGCGCAGGCCGGGATGGGTGTTGCGCGCGTACTCCATCAGGCCCGGGTCGGCCAGGATGATGGCGTCGATGCCGGCGCCGGCGGCGCGGTCGACCGCGCTGCGCCACAGCTTCCAGTTGGCCGCCTGCGGATACGTGTTCAGCGCCAGCAGCACCTTGCGGCCGCGCTGGTGGGCGTAACGGATGCCTTCCGCAATCGCGGCTTCGTCGAAATTCAGGCCGGCGAAGTTGCGCGCGTTGGTGGCGTCGCGGAAGCCGAGGTAGACGCTGTCGGCGCCGTTATCGACCGCGGCTTTCAGTGCCGGCAGGCTGCCGGCCGGACAAACGAGTTCGATCATGCCTTGCCTCCCTGCAGGCGGCGCACGCCGTTGACGAAGCGCGCCAGCGTGTCGGACTGGCCGCCGCGCGGCAGCATCACCTCCACCAGCTGGAAGCGGCCGCGCCGCTGCATGGCGCTCTCCAGCGCCGCAACCAGCTCGCCGCGCGTGGCGACGCGGTAGCCGTCGCCGCCCAGCGCCGGCGCCATGTCGGCAAAGTGCCAGTCGCTCAGGTCGCAGAAACCGGACTGCGGCTGGAAGGCGCGCAGCATCTCCCAGCTGCAGTTGTTAAACACGATCACGACCGGATCCAGGCCGTAGCGCTGGCAGTTGCCCAGCTCCCAGCCGGTCATCTGGAACGCGCCGTCGCCCACCAGCACCAGCGGGCGTTCGCCGCCGGCCGCCTGCAGGCCGAAGGCGGCCGGCACGCCGTAGCCCATGGTGGCGTAGTAGCCGGGCGCCAGCAGGTCGGTATTTTCGATATCGAGGGCGGTGAACAGGCAGTCGCCGATGTCGGAGGCGATCGGCATGCGGCCGTGCCTGCGCATCAGGTCATTCACGGCGCGCGCCACATCGGTCGGCACCAGGGCCGTCGCGTCGGCCGGCAGGTCGCACGGGTAGACGGTGTGCTCGCCCGGCTGGACGGGGCCGGTGCGCAGCAGCCTGGCCTTGGCCAGCAGGCCGTCCACCAGCGCCTCCAGCGGGATGCCGTGGTAAGTGTGGTAGCCGAGCGTGACGTCGCCATCCAGCGCCAGCATGCACTTGCGCAGGTCGATACGCTCGCGCTGTACGCCGAAATTGGTGTCGGACAGGATCACGCCCAGCATCAGCAGCGCGTCCGAGCGCTCCACCGCATCGGTCACCGCCTCCGCCCCCGCCACGCCGAGATAGGTGCCCAGCAGCGGCGCCTGCGGCTCGCTGGCCAGCAGGCCGCGGCCCATGAAGCAGGTCACCACCGGCACCTGCAGCCGGGCGGCCAGCTGCGCCACCTTGCCCTCCAGGCCGAAGCGGCGGATCTCGATATCCACCATCAGCACCGGACGCTCGGCGCGTTCCAGGCGGCCCAGCACTTCCTCCACGCAGGCCGCCAGCGCATCGGCATCGTGGCCGGGCGCGGGCAATGGCTCCACCGGCGCGCACGGCGCATGCACCATATCGCGCGGCAGCTCAATATAGACCGGACGCGAATGCGTGATCGCGCTGCGCAGCACGCGCGCGATATCGGCAGGGGCGCGCTGCGGATCGTCCAGCACGCACTGGTCGCAGGTGATTTCGCGGAAGATCGCCATCTGCGAATCGAGATGCTTGACCTGGTGGTGCAGCAGGAAGCCGTTGCGGCGCTCGTTGGTGCCCGGCGCGCCCGAGATCACCACCAGCGGCACCTTCTCCGCATAAGCGCCCGCGACGGCGTTGACCATATTCAGTGCCCCCGCACCATAGGTCACCGCCGCCACGCCTATGCGCCCGTGGTAGCGCGCCGCCCCATCGGCTGCAAAGCCAACGCCCGGCTCGTGGCTCAGCGTGTAGAGGGGCAGGACGCCGGATTTCTCGATCTGTTCAAAGAAGGCCAGGACAAAGTCTCCGGGGATGCCAAAGACTTCACGCGCGCCATGCTCATGGAGCGCGCGCAGGAGGGAGTTTGCGAGATTCATAGCGCGCATCATGCGCGGGCAGCGCCGAAAAATCCTTGAGCCAGGTCAAGTTTTGTCCACCCTGGGGTCAGGAACAAAAGTGGACATTTTCGCGGCGCTTGCCCGCGCGGGAAAAACAGTGTTAAGCAGCCTTGACCAGCGCCGCCAGCATCACCTCCAGCGACTTGTCGTGGCGCTTGATCGGCGGTATTTCGCGTTCGATGCCGAGCAGCTGGTAGACCGCCATCTGCGCCGCGCGTACCGAGTATTCGACGGTGAACACGACATCGTCCGGCACTTCGACGAACTGGCTCACCAGCGCCAGGTTGCGCGAGCCGGGCGGCACCGGCAGCGGACGGTCGCTGCGCAGGCGCGGCATGAACATGCTGGTGATGTAGGGCATGCGGCAGGGGATGCAGTTGGCCCGGTCGAAGACCTCCATCTCGAAGTTCAGGTGGCCGGCCAGCTCGCGCAGGATCTCGGCGCCGCTGCATTCGGCCATCGGCTTGGCGACGAAGTTGCCCACGCGGTCCGGATGCAGGGCATAGCCCCAGAACACGCGCACGCCTTCCGGCTGGTTGTCGAAGTGCGGCTGGTGCGCCAGCACCACCGACATCAACCAGTTGGAGTCCTTGAACGTGACCAGGCCGCCGGTGCCGGCGACGTTGCCGGTGAAGGCCTGCATCTGGTCGAAGAACGCCGTGTCATGCAGGGTGACGGTGAACGACTCCCACCACGATTGCGCGATATTGCGGTTGAAGGCGGCCGGGTTGCCCAGTTGCGGGCGGCCTTGCGCCAGGCGCTCCCACAGCTGCCAGCCGCCGCTCTGGTGGCGGTCCAGCCTGGGCGGCGCTGCGTGCATGCTGCCGAAGCTGGAGGCGTCGGTCATGGAACCGTTCTGGAAGAACACCAGGTCGTCCGGCGCCACCGGCAGCCGCTCGCGCACACCGTTGCGGTCGAGCTCGATCGCCTCCACCAGCAGTTCGTCGCCGGCACGTTCAGCCAGCTTGATGTCGCTCACGGTGCAGCAGTTTTCGATGCGCACGCCCTGCTGCAGCAGCCAGGCCTGCAGTGGCTTGACCAGGGAATCGTACTGGTTGAACACCGTGCGCTTGACGCCGGCCAGCGTTTCGATGCGCGAGAACTCCTTCATGAAGCGGTGCAGGTAGCGTTTGAACTCCACCGCGCTATGCCAGGGCTGGAAGGCGAACGTGGTGGCCCACATGTACCAGAACGGGGTGTCGAAGAAGCCGGGCGACAGGTGGTCGGTAATCGGGCTGTTGCCCAGGGCGGCTTCGTCGGCCTCGTGCAGTTTGAGCAGTTCCATGCGGTCGCGCAGGCTGAAGCCCATCGAGCTTACATCCACCTTGTGCCGGTTGCGGTCGACCAGGCGCGCCGGGGAGTGCGATTTGTGCAGCTCGTTGAAGGCCAGCGTTTCGTCCAGCACCGACTGGCCCGGGTGGCGCAGCGACGGGATGGACTGGAACAGGTCCCAGGTGCATTCGTAATTGTCGGTGGTGAGCATGCGGCCGCCGCGCAGCCGGTAGCCGTCCTGCGCATTGCCCGCGCCATCCAGGCTGCCGCCGCTGACGCCGAGCGATTCAAAAATGCGGATCTGGTCGCCGCGCATCTTGCCGTCGCGGATCATAAAGGCGGCGGCAGCCAGGCTGCCGATGCCGGCGCCTACCAGGTAGGCCTGTTTTTCTTTTTCCATGTGATTACTCCTTTGTTAACTCGGGAGTAACTATAGGTTTTTAGGAAGCAAGCCCGCTTTGACCTAATGCGCGGCAAGCCTCGGCCTTCAGGCCGAGGTCAAGAGCGCGGATGCCGCAGGCATCCTTCCGTGCGACTGCGATACGGAATACTGTATAAAATTACAGTATGGAGCGCCTTCAATCATATCGATTTGAGTTGATGCCAAACGGCCGGCAGCGGCGGGCAATGCAAAGCTTTGCCGGCGCATGCCGCTATGTTTTCAACAAGGCGCTGGATATCCAGAAAGCGCGCTACGAGGGTGGTGACAAGAGGCTGGGGTATGCAGCGTTGTGCAAGCTGCTGACTGGTTGGCGGCATGCCAAGGACACACCATGGTTGCGGCAGGCGCCCACCCATCCGCTGCAACAATCACTCAAGAATCTGGAGCAGGCCTACGCCAATTTCTTTGCGGGGCGCGCGGATTTCCCACGCTTTAAAAAGAAAGGGCGCCAGGACAGCTTCCGCTATCCGGACCCACAACAAATCAGGATCGAGCAAGGCAATGACCGCATTTTCTTGCCCAAGCTGGGCTGGCTGCGTTATCGCAATAGTCGGCAAGTACTGGGCGCGGTGCGCAATGTGACGGTCAGCCTGCATGCCGGGCGCTGGTTTATGGCAATTCAGACCGCGCGCGAAGTCGCCCCCGTGGTCGCCAGCGGCGAGGCCGTCGGCGTGGACATGGGCATCGTTCGCTTTGCCACCCTGTCGGATGGCGATTACGAGGAACCGATCAACAGCTTCAAGCGGCATGAGGCCAGGCTGCGTAAGGCGCAGCAGGCATTGAACCGGAAGGTCAAACACAGTCGGAACTGGACGAAGGCTAAGAAGCGCGTGCAGCGCGTTCACGCGCGCATAGGTAATGCGCGCAAAGACTTTTTGCACAAGGTGACGAGGGCGATCTGCAACAACCACGCGATCGTCTATATCGAAGACCTGCGTGTGAAGCAGTTGTCGAAATCGGCTGCCGGCAGCCAGAGCGAGCCTGGGCGCGGCGTGCGCGCCAAATCCGGCCTGAACAAGGCAATCCTCGATCAAGGCTGGTATGAGTTTCGTCGCCAGCTTGCTTACAAACTGGCCTGGAAAGGCGGCTCGCTGGTGGCGGTTCCTGCGCCTCATACGAGCCAGACTTGCCCGGGGTGTGGTCATGTCTCGCCCGATAACCGGCGCACACAAGCCAAATTCGCGTGTGTGGCGTGCGGCTATGAAAATAATGCCGATGTGGTGGGCGCGATCAATGTGTTGCGACGCGGTGAAGCAATGATTCGAAGCGAAGGGCGGGACGACGCCCGGTTAGCCTGTGTAGTGAATGGTGTAGTAATGCCGTCAACAGCAGGAACCCTCCGAAGCGGACTATGCCAGCCCACTGCTGGTAGTGGCGCAGCAGGAATCCCCCTCCTTCCCGCGTAAGCGGCGGCCGGAGGCCGAGGTGGGGGAGGATGTCAACTGGATCAAGAAGCGCAATGTCCGCTTTGTCCACTTTGTCCACTTTGGGGCGGTACGGCGGCCCGGCAGGAACGAAAGTGGACATTTTCCTTAGGAAAATGTCCACTTCTGTTCCTGACCCCAAAGTGGACATTTCAGGCGGCGGTGGCGACGCTGGATTGCTGGCGCAGCAGGGCGTCGAAGTCGGCGGCGGGCAGGGGGCGGGCGAACAGGTAGCCTTGGCCGTAGTCGCAGCCGGCGGCGGCCAGCAGGTCGCGCTGTTCGGTGGTTTCGACGCCTTCGGCAATCACGCTCAGGCCCAGCTTGTGCGCCATGACGATGATCGCGTCCGACAAGGCCATGTCGCTCGAGTCGGGCGCCAGGTTGCGCGTGAAGCTGCGGTCGATCTTCAGGTAGTCGATGTCGAACTTCTTCAGGTACGACAGCGAGGAGTAGCCGGTGCCGAAATCGTCCAGCGCGACCTGGATGCCGGCGTCGCGCAGTTGCAGCAGCTTGTCGGTGACGTTGGCACTGGCGTCCAGCAGCAGGCCTTCGGTGATTTCGACCACGATGCTTTCGCCCGGCACGCCGAGCTGCTGCAGGTAGGCCAGCCATTCGGCGTAGCTGCCGCGCTCGCGCTGGAATTCCAGCGGCGACTGGTTCAGGCTGACCTGGAAGGCGGGATGCACGTCCTGCCGCCAGCGCTTGACCCATTGCGCCGATTCACGGAACACCCATTCGCCGATATCGACAATCAGGCCGCTCGCTTCCGCCAGGGGGATGAACTCCAGCGGGCTGACCATGCCGCGCTGCGGGTGCTCCCAGCGGATCAGGGCTTCGGCCTTGTGCACTTTGCCGCTCGGCAGGTGCACGATGGGCTGGAAGTACAGCTTGAGCTGGTTGCCCTTCAGCGCGCCGCGCAGGTCGTTGGTCAGGCGCATGCGGTTCAGGGCCGCCACCTGCAGCGCCGGCGTGAAGTAGCTGAAGCGGTTGCGGCCGGCGCCCTTGGCGGCGTACATGGCCTGGTCGGCATGCTTCAGCAAGTCTTCCATATTGCCGGCGTCGTCGGGGTAGATGGTGATGCCGATCGAGGCCGAGATGAAGGCTTGCTCCTGCCCCAGCTGGAACGGCATGCGCAGGCTGTCGATGATGTTCTGCGCGATGCCTTCCACCCGGTCCACTTCGGCCAGCTCGGGCAGGATCACGGTGAATTCGTCGCCGCCCAGGCGCGACACGGTGTCGGACTGGCGCACGCAGGCGCCGATGCGGCGCGCCGCTTCCACCAGCAGCACGTCGCCCTGGTGGTGGCCCAGCGTGTCGTTGACCTCCTTGAAGTGGTCCAGGTCGATGAACAGGATGGCGATGCGGGTGCCGTCGCGGCGCGATTTGAGGATGTCGTGCTGCAGGCGGTCGAGGAACATGCGCCGGTTCGGCAGCTGGGTCAGGGTGTCGAAGTTGGCCTGCTGCCAGATCAGGGCCTCGGTTTCCTTTTTCTCGGTGATGTCCTCGATCATGCACAGGTGGTGCGGCTGGCTCTCGGTTTCCACCGCGTTGATCGAAGCTTCCACCCAGACGATACGGCCGTCCGGGCGCACCAGGCGCGTCTCCATCTTGAAGCCGCTGATCTGCTGCGCCGCCAGCTGCGCCATCTTTTCCTGCTCCGGCGCCACGTCGTCCGGGTGGCAGATTTCCAGCCAGCGGCTGGCGCGCATCTCCTGCGCCGAGCGGCCGGCGATTTCGGCGTAGCGCGGATTGACGTCCTTGAACTGGCCGCTGCCGGAGTCGATCAGGGCAATGCCCATCGGCGCCGCTTCGAACATGGTGCGGAAGCGCTGCTCGCCTTTGCGGATGGTTTCTTCGGCGCGCGTGCGCTCGCGCGTCAGCAGCGAGAAGTGGATCACCGCACCCAGCACCAGCAGGCCGGCCGCCACGCCCAGCACGCGGTACAGCCAGGTCAGGTCGCTGCCGGGGTCGGCGTTGTACAGGAAACCGTTCCAGGTGGCGCCTTTGGGCAGCATGCCCAGTTCCGTGTAGACGTCGGCGATGTGCTGCCAGCGGTCCGGGTTCATGTAGCCGATTTCCACCAGCACCGGCTGCACCAGCGGCACCATCTGGCGCGCTTCGTACAGCAGGTGCATGCGGTCGTGCTGGCGCGAGTACTTGTTGAGGATCAGGTCGACGATTTCTTCCTGGTGGCTCATGGCGTACTGCCAGCCGCGCATGCTGGCGGCGCGGAAGGCGCGCACGCGCTCCGGGTGGTTCTTGATTTCCGCTTCGCTGGTGAACAGGTTGTCGCCGTAAAAGTCGATGCCGGCCGCGCGCGGGCTGTAGATATCGTAGGGGAAACCGAGGCGGTCCAGGTAGTCCGGCTCGTTGCTGACGAAGATCGACATGGCATCGACCTTGCCCTTGACCAGGTCGTCCGGGTTGAAGCTGTGCTCGACCCGCACCAGCTGGCTGGTGGCGATGCCTTCCTTGCGCAGGTAGGCCATCACCTCATCGGCCTGGGTCAGTTCGTCGGTCAGGGAGCCGATCATCACGCGCTTGCCGGCGATGCTGCGGATATCGGGCGCGGGGCCGGTCTGGCGCATGGCCAGGGCGTACGGGGAATGCTGGAAGATCACCGCCAGCACCACCACCGGCTTGCCGGACATGCGCGCCAGCAGCAGGCTGCTGCTGCCGACGCCGTATTGGGCGCGGCCATCGAGCACGGCGCGTTCCGGCTCGTTGCCGTCGCTGCCCTCGAGGATCTGCACATCGAGGCCGGCATCGCGGTAGTAGCCCTTTTCCAGCGCGGCGTAGTAGCCGGCGAATTGGAACTGGTGGCTATGTTTCAGCTGTAGCGTGACGCGTTCCTGCGCCTGCGCCAAAGGCGCCTGGAACAGCAGCAGGATTGCGCACAGGCCAGCCAGGAGAAGGGGCACGTTATATCCAGATACAAAGTTGGCAGGGTCTACAGGCCGATTGTATCCGCTTCGGCGCGCCCAGCGCGCCGAGTGTCGCATTCCTGCTGCACAATCCTATGGAAGTGGGAAGGGCGATAGTATGTCGGCGTTGTCGCCCTTGCCCAGCTGGCCTTCCACATTGCGGCCCCAGACCCAGACGCTGCTGTCGGTCTGGATGCCGTAGGCGTGGCGCAGGCCGGCCGCCACTGCGCGCCAGGTCATGCCGGTGCCGACCTGGGTCGGCTCGCTCTTGTCCTGGTTGGAGCCCAGGCCCAGCTGGCCGGCGCCGTTGGCGCCCCAGGCCCACAGGGTGCCGTTGGATTTCACTGCCAGCGAGAAGGCCGAGCCGGCCGCGATATTGGCCCAGTTGGTGTCGGTGCCGACCTGTTTCGGCTCCAGTTCATCGAGCGCGGTGCCGTCGCCCAGCTGGCCGGAGGCGTTGGCGCCCCAGGCGAACAGGGCGCCATCGGCGCGGATCGCCATGGTGTGGGCGCCGCCGGCCACTGCCGCCACCCAAGTGGCGGTGCCGACTTGCGCCGGCGCGGTGGCTTCGGTGGTGGTGCCGTTGCCCAGCTGGCCGCTCTCGTTGGCGCCCCAGGTCCAGATAGTGCCGTCGGTGCGCAGGCCGATGGTGTGGGTGGCGCCGGCCGACACCGATTTCCAGCCGACGGCGGTGCCGACGCGGGTCGGCGCCAGGCGGTCGATCTTGGTGCCGTCGCCCAGCTGGCCGTTGAAGTTGCGGCCCCAGGCCCACAGCTGGCCGGTCTTGTTGACGGCCAGCGAGTGTGCCTTGCCGGCGGCGACCGAGGTCCAGTCCTTGGCGGTGCCGATCTGCACCGGCACGGCGCGATCGACCGTGGTGCCGGTGCCGAGCTGGCCGTTCTGGTTGAAGCCCCAGGCCCACAGCGTGCCGTCGGTGCGGATGGCAACGGTATGGAATTCGCCCACCGCCACCTGCTTCCAGGTCAGCACATTGCCGTTCACGGCCACCAGCTTGTTACGGTCGGTGGTGGTGCCGTCGCCCAGCTGGCCCCAGCCGTTGGAACCGGCCGCCCACAGGCTGCCTTCCTTCTTCAGCAGCACGGCGTGGTTGCCGCCGCCGAAGACTTCGGCCCAGGGCTGGCTGATGGTGATGTTGGTGCTGCCGCTGACCGAGCCGACGGTGGCGGTCACGGTGTCGGTGCCAAGCACATTGGCGGTCACCAGGCCGCTGGAGCCGATGGTGGCGTTCGTGCCCTTGATGGTCCAGCTGATGCCGCTGGTGATGGCGGCGGTTTTGCCGTCCGAATACAGGCCGCTGGCCGCCATCTGCAGGGTGCCGCCGAGCGGGATGGTCTGGTTGGCTGGCGTGACGGTGATCGACTTCAGGGTCGGCGTCGCCGGCGTGCTCGGGCTGGAATCGCCGCCGCCACCGCCGCCGCAGGCGGCGAGCAGGGCCAGTACCGGGACCAGCAACAGGGACTTCATCTTCATATGCTTGTTCCAAAGGGAGTTAGTGCAGGATACGGCTAGTGTAGCCGCTCGCCGCGCCCGGTGTTGGAACGAACAGGAAGGGAATTCGGGTCTAAATGTCCACTTTGGGGGTCATGTCCACTTTGGGGCGGTACGGCGGCCGGCAGGAGCAGAA
>NZ_JAYSCO010000094.1:0-13467 GCF_041914865.1 Pseudoduganella sp.
CCGATGATAGTGCTGCAACCAGTGTGAAAGTAGGTTATCGTCAAGCTCTTATTAGAAAAGCCCGCTAACGTGTGTTAGCGGGCTTTTTGCTTTTTCAAACCCGGAAAACCGGGTCTGACCCAAGGGTCAGACCCCGTCTGCGCCACGGGCGCTGGTGTTGGTGGTTTCTAGTGCTGCTTATCGCTTGTAGCGTGCGCTGATCGCCGCCAGGGTCAGGGCTTCCCAGCCCAGTGAGTCGACGTAATTGCCGAGCAGCTGCTCGGTGGCGAGGAAACCCAGGTCGTGATGCTGTTCGTCCTGCAGCATGATGTTGCTGCGCGGCTCGCCGACCCGGCGCAGGCGCGCGGGGCCGCCGCTCATCGACATTTCCCAATCCCAGCCAATGGTCAGTGCCGGCACGCCATCATGCACATACTCCGTGTAGCCGGAAATGACCGTGCATTCGGCGCCGCTGTGTGTTTCGTGGGGCGCGTCCTCATCGAGACCCGAAACCAGGTGCTTGAGCGCGATAGTTTGAAGCTGGGCGAGTGTGGTGCGGACATAACCATCCTCGCGTGAAAGTGAAAACATAATGGCCGAATCTGGAAAGCAGGAGTACTTAATCGACCACTATCATGGCGCAACGCCGGTGAAATTGTCGATAAACTACCATAATAACCCGAACGCAATAACTTACCGGCGCTTTTTTGCACGGTACAGCGGCCTTACATTTGATTACGTTCCCAGTCCGGTCAGTTTCGATAACGCGTATTCAGGTATTCCAGGGTTTCGGATTGCCAATCGAAAGAATCGATGAAGCGCTCCAGCAGGCGCGCGCTGGACACATGGCCCAGCTCGCTCTTCTGGGCATCGAGCAGCATCACATTGCTGCTCGGGCCGCCCACCCGCTTGAGGAAGGATTTATGGTCATCGGACGGCATTTGCCAGTCCCAGCCGATGGTCACCACCTGGCTGCCGGTGCTGATCCATTCGGTATAACCCGTGATGTAGGTGCTCACCGCGCCATCTGGCGCAAAGGCCGGCGCGTCGTCATCCACCCCTGAGATGAGGTGGACCATGGAGATTTTCTCCAGTTCATTCAGCGATATGCGGATGTATCCGGTGTCTGGCATGATCGATTTGTTTTCCTTGGCGGGACGCGCCTCATTAAGGCTCGATTTCAATCCAGCAGGCGAAAATCGGGTGGCCGTTGATGATCATCGGTGGGCCGGCACGATGGGCGTGCACGCCAGTGCGGCGCAGCAGCCGTTCGATGCCGATCGGCGAAACGGTGATCAGGCGCTTGGCGCCGTGGGCGCGGGCACAGGCGATCGATTCGTGCAACAGCTGGGCGGCAATACTGGACGAGAATTGCGACAGCGCGGTCGTGTTGCGGTTGCTGAAATCCACCGTCGCGAAACGCGACAGTTCCCACACATCATCGCTACAAGGCACCGGCAAGCCATTCATCAGCTCCGGGAAGACTTCTCCCAGCAGGTAAGGACGGCTGGTCGGCAACAGGCGGGCACAGCCATTCACCTGGCCGGCGCTGTCTTGCGCGATCACGTACAACGTATCAGGGCGGTCGAACTGGTCAAGCTCTTCGCCATTCTTGGTTTTCAGGTCCCAGCCCAGCGTCTCGACAAAGACCTTGTGGCGATAAACAGCTACGCGGTTGAGTAGCTCATTGGACAGTGCATCGGTTTTGCCAGCTATAACATTCATCCCTGCTCCCTGCGAAAAGTGCATGAAATTGCAATGTAGGCATTGGACTATTTTCCGGATTTTGGCGGAACTGTCAGTTTTGACAGCTGCCAGCGCTGCCGCACCAGGCGCCGCGCGTTTTTCATTCTGCACGAGTTTGTGGCCCTTGGAGCAACTGTTGTTTTGCTAGCTATTTTTTCAGTGTAACAATGTTCTTGTTTTGACAATGGTCAAGACGCCTGCTATCGTCAAATGTATAAACGGCGCGTCCAAAACAGGGGGTGACCGAACGGGGCGAAACGATCCCAACATAAGCGTAAAACGCATCGAACAGCTGGGGAACTGTCAACTTTGACAGGGCTGAGAGAAAGGCAGTTTCGTGAATACGAAAATCGTCGATTGGCAGGGCGCCCAGATGGAGGCGTTGGCCACGGCGCGCACCGAAGCGGAGCTATATACCGTGCTGACCAGCACGGCGCGCGACCTGGGCTTTGATTACGTGGCGTTTGGCTTGCGCCAGCCCCTGCCGTTGTCCAATCCAAAGACCCACATGGTCAACAACTACCCGAGCGAGTGGCAGGAACGCTATGTTCGCGAAGGGTACCTGGCGGTCGACCCGACCGTGGTGCACGGCATCCGTTCCGTGACGCCGCTGGTCTGGACCGATACGCTGTTCCGCAGCGCCCCGACATTCTGGGAAGATGCGCACGCCCACGGCATCCGCTATGGCTGGGCGCAATCCCATTACGATGCACAGGGCTCGGTCGGCATGCTGACCGTGGCCCGCTCGCATGAGCTGGTGACGGAGAGCGAATTGCGCGACAAGTCGCTGCGTCTGTCCTGGCTGGTGCAGGCGGTCCACGAGCAGATGGGAAGGCTGGTGTCGGCCAAGCAGCCGCCCCTGCCAAGCGTCGCGTTGACGGCGCGCGAGGTGGAAGTGCTGCGCTGGACTGCCGACGGCAAGACCTCGGGCGAGATCGGCCAGATCATGGACATCTCGGAGCGCACGGTCAACTTCCATATTAATAATTCGCTCGAGAAGCTGGGCGCTGTTAACAAGACGGCGGGCGTGATCAAGGCGGCGATGCTGCGCCTGCTGTAACGCCAGCTGTCAACTCTTACAGTTCCGCGCGGAGGGGGCGTGCAGGTTTAATGGCAGGGTATTTCTTAATGCCTTGCCATGATGCTGCTTGATTCCGATTACCGCCGTCCTGCTTCCCGCGCTGCTGCGCGGCCGTTGGCGCCTGCCATGAGGGGGCGCCATGCGCGATGATATCGCCGGCCTGGGCGGCACGCTCGGGAGCGCCTTTATCGAGCGGCTGCTGACCGTGCAGCCCGCCGGCAGCGGCGGCTGGCCGTTCGCGCTGGCGCGCTTCCAGCTCGCCAGCTATGTGCCGGAGCTGTTCCCGCAGCATGGCATTGCCTTCCCCGAGAATATCCGCAACAGCGTGGCGCGCCGCCAGGCCGAGTTCCTGGCCGGGCGCGTGTGTGCCAAAGGCATCCTGGAAAACTACGGCCATGCGCGCCATGCCATTGGCATCGGCAGCCACCGCCAGCCGGTCTGGCCCTCCGGCCTGATCGGCAGCATCACGCACAGCGCCCATTATGCGGCCGCACTGGCGTGCCCGGCCTCGGCCCTGATGGGCGTGGGCATCGATATCGAGACCATCGTGCAGGAGGCGGGACGCGCCGCCATGATCGACCTGGTGGTGTCGCCCGAGGAGGTCGACTACCTGCGCCGCTGCGGTGCCGGGCTGGATTTCGACTGCCTGCTGACGCTGGTGTTCTCGGCCAAGGAGAGCTTTTTCAAGGCCGCCTTCGCGCAGGTGCAGGCCTTCTTCGATTTCGACGCGCTCAAGCTGCTGCAAATCGATCCGCAACGCCGCCTTATGCGTTTTCGCTGCCAGCAGGACCTGAGCAGCCAGCTGGTGGTCGGGCGCGAAGTGGTGGCGGGCTTCGGTTTCATCGACAGCGGTTCGGTATTCACCGTGGTCCTGCTGGACCATGCGCCGGGGACTGTAAACATTGACAGTTATTTCAAAGCGCGGGTTGGCGTTTAATGGTGGTGTAGGAAAAGCAATTAGACCAATTTAACGGGCACAAACTATGTCGGCAGCAAACACTGTACAAATCAAGCGGAATCCAGCGACTTACCGGATCGAGGACGCCCTGCGCAGCTGCGCCGCCATCGGCGAAGCGGTAGCGCTGGAATGGCCTGGCCGGCCCGGCGGCCGCAGCCTGGTGGTGTTTGCCACGGCGCGCCCCGGCCACCGCCTGGCAGCGACGGCGCTGCGCGACGAACTGGCGCAGCTGCTGCCGCCCGAGCTGGTGCCCACCACCTATGTCGTGCTGGACGCGCTGCCGCGCGATGCCGCCGGCGCCGTGGACCTGGCGGCGCTGCCGTCGCCGGACGACGGCCAGCTGGGTGTGCGCCAGTATGAAGTGCCGGCCGGTCCTGTGGAGCGCGCGCTGGCCGCCATGTGGCAGGAGCTGCTGGGGGTGGAGCAGGTCGGCCGCAATGCCCATTTCTTCGAGCTGGGCGGGCATTCCGCGCTGGCCGTGCAACTGACCCACCGCCTGCGCCAGCAAACGCGCGTGGGCATTACCGTACGCGAGCTGTTCCTGGCGCCCACGCTGCAGCATTTTGCCGCCGCGGTGAGCCAGCGCATTTCGCTTGACCGCGGCATGGCCGGCCTGGCGCCGCTGCATGCCTGACGCCTGACAGGCTGGCGCCTGCCGGCCTGTAATTCCTGAGTTCCATTGCCTGCATGCCCGCTGCGACGGGCAAGGAGATCCCTTTGTCTAAAGATTTGTACCCCATTGGTGAAGTGCCGCCGCTCGGCGTTGTTCCCCCCACCATGTATGCCTGCACCGTGCGCGCGGAGCGCTACGGTGAGCCCAAGGACAGCCTGCAGATCGAAGTCGTGCCGGTGCCCTCGATCGGCGACGACGAGGTGCTGGTGTATGTGATGGCCGCCGGCATCAACTACAACAATGTCTGGGCCTCGCTGGGCGTGCCGGTGGATGTGATCCGTGCGCGCCAGAACGACGGCGAGAACCTCGACTTCCACATCGGCGGCAGCGATGCTTCCGGCATCGTCTACCAGGTCGGCAAGAATGTGCAGTGGCCGCGCGTGGGCGACGAGGTGGTCCTGCATTGCGGCAGCTGGGACGACAACTGCCCCAAGGTGAAAGCCGGCATCGACCCGATGTACTCGCCGACCTACCGCATCTGGGGCTATGAGCGCAACTGGGGCAGCTTCGCCCAGTTCACCCGGGTGCAGGCCAAGCAATGCCTGCCGCGCCCGCAGCACCTGAGCTGGGAGGCGGCCGCCTCCTATATGCTGGTCGGCGCCACCGCCTACCGCATGCTGTTCGGCTTCCCGCCCAATGTGGTGCAGGAAGGCCAGCCGGTGCTGGTGTGGGGCGGGGCCGGCGGCCTCGGGTCGCTGGCGATCCAGATTTGCCGCGCCGTGGGCGCGATCCCGGTGGCGGTCGTGTCCGACCAGAGCAAGTACGAGTACTGCATCGAGCTGGGCGCCAAGGGCTGCGTCAACCGCAACGACTACAGCCACTGGGGCATGCTGCCGCACTGGACCGATAAGGAAAAGTTCGACGTGTGGCTGAAGGAGGCGCGCCGCTTCGGCTCCGCCATCCGCAATGTGCTGGGCAGCAGCGAGGCGCCGGCGATCGTGGTCGAGCACCCGGGCGAGAACACCATCCCCAGTTCGATCTTCGTGTGCGCCACCGGCGGCATGGTGGTGACCTGCGCCGGCACCACCGGCTACAACGGCACGGTGGACGTGCGCTACCTGTGGATGCGCCAGAAGCGCTTCCAGGGTTCGCATTTCGCCAACTATGAGCAGGCCAAAAGCCTGAACGATATGGTGATCGCCGGCCGGGTCGATCCCTGCCTGTCGCGCACTTTCCAGTTCAGCGAACTGCCGCAGGCGCACCAGCTGATGTACGAGAACGCCCACCCGCACGGCAACATGGCCGTGCTGGTCGGCGCGCCCGACCGCGGCATGGGGCGCCGCATCCCGGTGCCCAAGCCCTGAGCCCTGACCTGTGACAGCGCCGCCCCGTGCGGCGCTTACCCATTCCAGTCCCCAACGACATCGAACAAGACGGACCGCAACATGCAGAATTCCCAGGCTTCCGCTGCCAGCAATTTCCTTCCACTGTCCTCGGTACAGCAAGTCATCTGGCTTGACCAGTGCCTGTACCCCGATGCGCCGATCTACAACATCGGCCTGGCCTGGCAGATCCGCGGCGCGGTCGATGCCGTACTGCTGGCGCGCGCCGTCAACCAGGTGGCCAACGCCAACGATGCGCTGCGCACCGTGCTGCACGCGCAGCAGGATGCGCTGCCGCTGCAGGAAGTGCTGCCGTCGGTGCAGGTCACGGTGCCGGTGCGCGACTTCGGCAGCGACAGCACGGCGGAAGCGCGCGCGGCCGAGTATATGCAACAGCGCTTCAGCCGTCCGTTCGATATGTTTGGCGGCTTGCTGTGGGCGACCGAGCTGGTGCTCGCCGGCGGCAACGCCTACTGGCTGCAGTGCTACCACCACCTGGTGAACGACGGTTACGGCGCTTACGTGGCGATGCATGCCGTAGCGCGCGCCTATAACGCGCTGCTGGCGGGTGGCGAGGCAGTGGAAGCCGGGCCGTCGTACGGCGAATTCGTGGCGGACGATGCGGCCTACCTGGCATCCGCACGCTATGAACGCGACCGCCAGTTCTGGCGCGAACACTACGCCAGCCTGCCCGAGGCCCTGTTCGAACGCAGCGGCAACCCGCTGGCGCCGAATGCGCGCGTGTGCTGGAGCATGCCGCGCGCGCAGTACGCCCAGCTGGAAGCATTCGCATCCGCCCACGGCGCCACGCCCACCCATTGCCTGATGGCGGCGCTGGCGGCCTGGTTCGCGCGTGCGCAAGGCAAGGATGAAGTGGTGATCGGCGTGCCGGTGCATAACCGCGCCACCGCCCAGTACAAGCGCACGGTGGGCATGTTCTCTTCGGTCAGCCCGGTGCGCGTGCGCGTCGACCGCAGCGCCACCTTCGGCGGCCTGCTGGCCGAAGTGCTGGCGGAGCTGAAGCGCGGCTACCGCCACCAGCGCTTCCCCATCGCGGAGCTGAACCGTGTGGCCGGCCTGGCAAAAGCCGGGCGCCAGCAGCTGTACGACATCACCGTGACCACCATGAATTTCGATGGCATCGCACACTTCGGCGAGGCGGCGACCCGCATCGTGCCGATGCACCATGGCGTGGAGCGCACGCCGCTGGTGCTGTCGATCCGCGACCACCACGCGGACGAAGATGTGCTGCTGGAATTTGTCTGCAACACCGGGGTGCTGTCGCGCGCCCAGGTCGAGGCACTGCAGGCCGGCCTGGCGAGCATGCTCAATGCTGCGCAACAGGATGCGGCGCTGCCCGTGGCCCTGCTGCCGCTGCTGGATGGTGCGCAGCGCCGCCAGCTGCTGGTTGATTTCAATGCCACCGCCGCCGAGCTGCCGCATGAGCACACCGTGCATCAGTTGTTCGAGACCCGCGCTGCGGCGCAGCCCGAGGCGGTGGCGGTGGTGGCCCAGGATGCAACTCTGAGCTACGGCGCACTCAATGCGCAGGCTAACCGCATTGCGCACCACCTCGTGGCGCTGGGCGTGCAGCCCGGCGACCGGGTGGCGCTGTGCGTCGAGCGTGGCAGCGCCATGGTGGCGGCCTTGCTCGGTATCCTGAAGGCCGGCGCAGCCTATGTGCCGCTTGATCCTGCTTTCCCGTCCGAGCGCCTGGCCTATATGCTGGCCGATTGCGCCCCGGCGGCGCTGGTGACCGAGTGTGCGCTGAACGACAGCCTGGAAGCGCCGGGCGTACCGCGCCTGCTGCTGGACGCGCACGCGCCTGCGTTGGCTGAACAGCCGGTCGATAACCTGGAGCTGGCGCTGCCTGCCTCGCAGCTGGCCTACGTGATCTACACCTCCGGCTCCACTGGCCTGCCGAAAGGCGTGATGGTGGAACACGGCTCGGTGGTCAACTTCCTCGCCTCCATGGCGCGCGAACCGGGACTGGAAGCCGGTGACACGCTGCTGGCGGTGACCACGCTGTCCTTCGACATCGCCGGGCTGGAACTGTATCTGCCGCTGGCGGTCGGCGCGCGTGTGGTGCTGGCCAGCCGCGCCACCGCCTCCGATGCGGGTGCGCTGGCGCAAGCCATCGATGCGCACGGCATCACCGTCATGCAGGCCACCCCTGCCACCTGGCGCATGCTGCTGGCCGGCGGCTGGCAGGGCGCGCGCGGCCTGAAAGTGCTGTGCGGCGGCGAAGCGCTGCCGGCCGACCTGTCGGCGCAACTGCGCGCCGTGGTGGGCGAGCTGTGGAACGTTTATGGCCCGACCGAGACCACCATCTGGTCGACTTGCCGCCGTGTGGACGGCGCCTGCAGCGGCGTGGCCGAGCCGATTGGCCGTCCCATCGCCAACACGCAGGTCTATGTGCTCGATGCGCAATTGCAGCCGGTGCCGCTGGGCGCGGCGGGCGAGCTGTATATCGGCGGCCTGGGCGTGGCGCGCGGCTACCTGGACCGCCCTGAGTTGACGGCGGAGCGCTTCGTGCGTGACCCGTTCAGCAGCGACGCGGGCGCGCGCATGTACAAGACTGGCGACCTGGCGCGCTGGCGCGCCGACGGCCAGCTCGAGTACCTGGGCCGCAACGACTTTCAGGTCAAGGTGCGCGGCTTCCGCATTGAACTGGGCGAGATCGAAACCCGCCTGGCCGCCTGCGCCGGCGTGCGCCAGGCCGTGGTCGCGGCGCGCGAAGACACGCCGGGCGACCAGCGCCTGGTGGCCTACCTGATTGCGGAAGAGGGCGCGACGCTCGACATGGCCGCGCTGCGCAGCGAACTGCTGGCACAGCTGCCGGAGTACATGGTGCCGTCGGCCTTCCTGCAGCTGGATGCTTTCCCGCTGACCCCGAACAACAAGCTTGACCGCAAGGCGCTGCCGGCGCCCGGCGCGGAGGCCGTGATCCGGCGCGAATACGAAGCGCCGCAAGGCGCCGCCGAAGAAGCGATTGCCGTGGTTTGGCAGGAGCTGCTGGGCGTGGAGCGCGTCGGCCGCCACGACAACTTCTTCGAACTGGGCGGCCACTCGCTGCTCGCGGTGCAGGCCATCGGCCGCCTGCGCAAGGCGCTCGGCGTCGAAATCAGTCTGCGCAACCTGTTCGACCATGCAAGCCCAGCGCAGCTGGCCGCGCTGGCCGGGCAGGGCGCCGCCGCCACCGATACCATTGCCATCTTGCCGCGCAACGGCGTGCTGCCGCTGTCCTTCGCCCAGCAGCGTCTGTGGTTCCTGGACCAGTTGCAGCCCGAAGCCAGCCTGGCCTACCACATGCCCGGCGCCCTGCACTTGCATGGCCCCCTTGACCGCGATGCCTTGCGCGCGGCACTGGACCAGGTCGTAGCCCGCCATGAGAGCCTGCGCACCAGCTTCGTCAGTGTGGACGGCAAGCCGCAGCAGGTGGTGGCCCCGGCCGACGCCGGTTTCCCGCTGCTGGTGCTGGACCTGACCGGCCTGGCCGGCGCCGAACGCGATGCCGCGCTGGAGCGTATCGCAGCGGAAGAAGCAGGCCGCCATTTCGACCTGGCGCAAGGCCCGCTGGTGCGCGGCCAGCTGCTGAAGCTGGGCGAGCATGAACACCGCCTGCTGGTGACCCAGCACCATATCGTTTCTGACGCCTGGTCGGTTGGCGTACTGCTGGGCGAAGTGCGCGCCCTGTACCAGGCCTTCAGCCAGGGCCAGGCCGACCCGCTGCCGCCGCTGGCGCTGCAATACGCCGACTACGCGGCCTGGCAGCGCGGCTGGCTGCAAGGCGAGCGCGCGGAGAGCCAGCTGCGCTTCTGGCAGCAGCACCTGTCCGGCGCGCCGGCCTTGCTGGAGCTGCCGACCGACCGTCCGCGTCCCGCCGCGCAAAGCCATCGCGGTGCACGCCTGCAGTTTGAAATTCCCGCCGCATTGGCCGACGCCCTGCGCGCGCAGGGCCAGCGCCGCGGCGCCACCCTGTTCATGACGCTGTTCGCCGGCTGGAGCGCCTTGCTGGCGCGCCTGAGCGGGCAGGACGACATCGTGGTCGGCGTGCCGGTGGCGAACCGCCCGCGTGCCGAGCTGGAACCGCTGATCGGCTTCTTCGCCAATACGCTGGCGCTGCGCGTGCAGCTGGGTGAGGACGACAGCGCCGCGCACCTGCTGGAGCAGGTCAAGGCCAGCACGCTGGCGGCCTGGGAGCACCAGGACCTGCCATTCGACCAGGTGGTGGAAGCGGTGCAGCCCGTGCGCAGCATGAGCTACGCGCCGCTGTTCCAGGTGATGTTCAGCCTGAATAACACCCCGGCCGCTGCCACCGCCGCAGGGCCGCTGTCGATGCAGGTGGTGGAGCACCACAACGCCAGCACCCAGTTCGACCTGGTACTGGCCATGAACGAATCGCCCGCCGGCCTAGCCGCCAGCCTGGTGTACGCGACCGACCTGTTCGACGCAGCCAGCGCCGAGCGGCTGGCGGCGCAATACTGCCGCGTGCTGGCTGCTCTGGCCGCCGACCTGGCGCAGCCGGTGGCCATGCTGCCGCTGCTGGACGTGGCGGAGCGCCGCCAGCTGCTGCAGGACTTCAACGCCAGCACCGTCGCGCGCGCGCCGGCGCTGGCGCATCCCCTGTTCGAAGCCCATGCCGCCGCCACGCCGGACGCGCTGGCCGTCGTTTACAAGGACGAGGAGATAAGCTACGCCGCGCTGAATGCGCGCGCCAACCGCCTGGCGCACCGCCTGCTCGCGATGGGCGTGCAACCTGACGACCGCGTCGCCATCTGCGTCGAGCGCGGCATCGATATGGTGGCCGGCGTGCTGGGCGTATTGAAGGCGGGTGCCTGCTACCTGCCGCTGGACCCGGGCTATCCCGACGAACGCCTGGCCTTCATGCTGCGCGACAGCGCGCCGGTTGCCCTGCTCACGCATGCCTCGCTGGCGCAAAGCCTGCCGCGCGGCGATGTGCAAACGCTGGTAATGGATGCGGACGATGAACTGGCCGCGCTGGCGCGGCAGCCGGCACACAATCCCGATCCGGCCGCGCTCGGCCTGCAGCCGGACCACCTGGCCTATGTGATTTATACCTCCGGCTCGACCGGCCAGCCCAAGGGCGTGATGAACCGCCACCGCGGCCTGGCCAACCTGGCCGCCGCCCAGCGCGACCTGTTCGACGTGGACAGCGCCGCGCGCGTGCTGCAGTTCGCCTCCTTCAGCTTCGATGCCAGCGTATGGGAAATGGCGATGGCCCTGTTCAATGGCGCCACGCTCTACGTGGAGCCCAAGCGCGCATTGCTGCCTGGCGAGCCGCTGATCGACACGCTGCGCCGCCACCGTATCAGCCACGCCACCCTGCCGTCGTCGCTGGTGGCCACCATGCCGGGCGACACCGAGCTGCCGCTGCGCTGCCTGGTCATGGCCGGCGAAGCCTGCCCGCCGCCGCTGGCCAGCCGCTGGGCTGACCGCATGGCGGTGTTCAACGCTTACGGCCCGACCGAAACCACGGTGTGCGCCAGCGTGTTCCGTTGCCACGGCGGCCACCTGACCTCCGTGCCGATCGGCCGGCCATTGGCCAATATGCAGCTCTACATCCTGGACCGCCGCATGCAGCCGGTGCCGCTGGGCGTGACCGGCGAACTGTATATCGGCGGCGAGGGCCTGGCGCGCGGTTACCTGAACCGTCCGGAACTCAATGCCGAGCGCTTCGTGCGCGATCCGTTCTCCGGCCAGCCCGGCGCCCGCCTGTACCGCACCGGCGACCTGGCGCGCTGGCTGCCGGATGGCACGGTCGACTACATCGGCCGCAACGACTTCCAGGTCAAGCTGCGCGGCTTCCGCATCGAGCTGGGCGAGATCGAGGCGCGCCTGGTGGCCTGCGAAGGCGTGCGCGAAGCCGCCGTCATGGTGCGCGAGGACCAGCCGGGCAACCGCCGCCTGGTGGCCTATGTGGTGGCGCAGGACGACGTGCCGCTGTCGTCGGCGGCGCTGCGCGCCGAGCTGACCGCGCACCTGGCCGAATTCATGGTGCCGTCCGCCTTTGTCATGCTGGACGCGCTGCCGCTCACCGCCAACGGCAAAGTGGAGCGCCGCGCCTTGCCGGCGCCGGGCGCCGACGCCGTGGTGGCGCGGGCCTATGCGGCGCCGAAGGGCGCGCTGGAACAGGCCATGGCGGCCGTGTGGCAGGAGCTGCTGGACCTGCCGCGCGTCGGCCGCCACGACAACTTCTTTGAACTGGGCGGCCACTCGCTGATGGCGGTGCAGGTGGTGGCGCGCCTGCGCCAGGAACTGGGCGTGGAGCTTGGCCTGCGCGACCTGTTCACCCATCCCGTGCTGCACGAATGCGCAGCGCTGGCCCACGGCGGCGAAGTGCTGGCGCCGATTGCCCGCGTTGGCCGCGATGCGCCGCTGCCGCTGTCCTTCCCGCAGCAGCGTCTGTGGTTCATCGACCGCCTCGACCGCCGCGCCGGTGCCGCTTACCACATCGCCGGTGCGCTGCGCCTGCGCGGCGTGCTGGACCGCGCCGCGCTGCAGGCGGCGCTGGACCGTATCGTGGCGCGCCACGAGAGCCTGCGCACCACTTTCCATGAACACGAGGGGCAGGCGGTGCAGCTGGCTGGCGCGGCAAGCCAGGGCTTTGCGCTGGCCGAGCAGTCGCTGGCCCACCTGGATGACGCGGCGCGCGAAGCCGCGCTGCAGGCTGCCTGTGCCGCCGAAGCTGCGCAACCATTCGACCTGGCGGCCGGGCCGCTGGTGCGCGGCCGCCTGCTGTGCCTCGGCGCCGCCGACCATGTGCTGCTGCTGACCCAGCACCACATCGTGTCGGACGGCTGGTCGACCGGCCTGCTGGTGGGCGAACTGAATACGCTGTACGCCGCCTTCGCCTCCGGCCTGCCCGATCCGCTGCCGGCGCTGCCGCTGCAGTACGGCGATTTCGCCGCCTGGCAGCATACGGCGCAGCACCGCGACGCGCTGGAACGGCAGGCGGTCTACTGGAGCGCCCATCTGGAAGGCGCGCCTGAACTGCTTGAGCTCCCGACCGACCGTCCGCGTCCGCCTGTACAGAGCCACCGTGGCGGCCACGTGCCGCTGGCGCTGGATACCGGTCTGGCCAATGCGCTGCGCGCGCTGGGCCAGCGCCACGGCGCTACGCTGTACATGGTGCTGTTTGCCGCCTGGGCGGCGTTGCTGGCGCGCCTTGGCGGCCAGCAGGATGTGGTGGTGGGCGCGCCGGTTGCGGGCCGCGACCGCCCCGAGCTGGAAAAGCTGATTGGTTTCTTCGTCAATTCGCTGGCGGTCCGCGTGCGCCTGGACCAGGCGCCGACCGTGGCATGCCTGCTGGCGCAGGTGCGCGATAGCCTGCTGGCCGCCTATGAACACCAGGACCTGCCGTTCGACCAGCTGGTCGAGCTGCTGCAGCCGCAGCGCAGCATGGCGCATGCGCCGGTGTTCCAGGCCGTGTTCAGCATGAATAACACCCCGGCCGGCCACACCGTGCAGCTGCCCGGCCTGAGCGTCACCGATATCTCGCAACCGCCAGCCTCCACCCAGTACGACCTGGTGCTGATGCTGGAAGAGCAGGGCGGCGCGGTAGGCGGCTACCTGGGATTCGCGACCGACCTGTTCGACGCCGCCACCGTGCAGCGCCTGGCCGGCCACTTCACGACTTTGCTGGCCGCCATGGCCGATAGCGACAGCCAGCCGGTGGACAGCCTGC
>NZ_JAYSCO010000095.1:0-12848 GCF_041914865.1 Pseudoduganella sp.
CTCCTTCCACTCCCCGCCCTGAAGGACGGGGTTTCTCGGAGCACATCTGATGAACCAACATACCACTACGCTGCTGGTGATCGGCGGCGGTCCCGGCGGGTATATCGCGGCCATCCGCGCCGGCCAGCTTGGCATTCCGACCACGCTGGTGGAAGCGGCGGAACTGGGCGGGACGTGCCTGAACGTCGGCTGCATCCCCTCGAAAGCACTGATCCACGCCGCCGAGGAATTTGAAAAAGCCAGCCATTTCGCCAGCGGTTCCGCGCTCGGCATTTCGGTACAGGCGCCGCGCATCGACATCGGCCAGACCGTGCTGTGGAAAGACGGCATCGTCGGCCGCCTGACCGGCGGCGTGGCGGCCCTGCTGAAAAAGAGCGGGGTGCGCGTGATCAAGGGCTGGGCCAATATTGTCGACGGCAAGACCGTGGAAGTGATGCGTGACGGCGAGACGCCGCAGCGCATCGGCTGCGAGCATTTGCTGCTGGCCACCGGTTCGCAGGCGGCCGAGCTGCCGTTCATGCCGTTCGGCGGCCCGGTGATCAGTGCCACCGAAGCGCTGTCGCCGAGGACCGTGCCGGGCCGGCTGGTGGTGGTCGGCGCCGGCTATATCGGGCTGGAACTCGGTATCGCCTATGCCAAGCTGGGGGCGCAGGTGCATGTGGTGGAAGCGCAGGAGCGCATCCTGCCGGCCTACGATACGGACTTGACGCGCCCGGTCGCCATTGCCCTCAAGGGCCTCGGTATCGCGACCCACCTGGGTTGCAAGGTGCTCGGCCTGGAGCAGGGCGGCGGTGCGGTACGCATCCAGGACAGCGCCGGCGAGGAAACGGCTTTGGCGGCGGACCAGGTGCTGGTGGCGGTGGGACGGCGCCCGAGCACGCGCGGCTTCGGGCTGGAAAAACTGCGCATCGACATGGACGGCCATTTCATCAAGGTCGACGACCAATGCCGCACTTCCATGCGCAACGTCTGGGCCATCGGCGATGTGACCGGCGAGCCGATGCTGGCGCACCGCGCCATGGCGCAAGGCGAGATGGTGGCGGAGATCATCAGCGGCAAGCGCCGCCATTTCACTCCGGCGGCCATTGCAGCGGTGTGCTTTACCGATCCGGAGGTGGTGGTGGTCGGCGCCACGCCGCAGCAGGCGCGCGCCCAGGGCGTCGCCTGCATCGACGCCTCGTTCCCGTTCTCGGCCAACGGGCGCGCCATGTCGCTGGAAGCGAAGGATGGTTTTGTGCGCGTGGTGGCGCGCAGCGACAATCACCTGATCGTCGGCTGGCAGGCGGTCGGCAAGGCGGTATCGGAATTGTCGGCCGCCTTTGCCCAGTCGATCGAGATGGGCGCAACGCTGGAAGATGTGGCAGGCACGATCCACGCGCACCCGACCCTGGGCGAGGCGATCCAGGAGGCAGCGCTGCGCGCCTTGGGCCATGCGCTGCACATCTGAGAGCCAGACCAGAGGCGCGGAATTTGATTGTATTTCGGAACATAATGTTTCGCCGCCGCAGTATAATGTCACGATTCCGCAGGAAGTGCGGGGTGTCGCCATGCCGAAAAAACGCAGGTGAGTGTTATTCCCAACGACCGGTGCCCGAAACCACAGGCGCCACACAGGTCTTGGGTTCCTTACTCATTTGTGGAATAGCGCATGAATGCCGATTCTCATCTCATGCTGGCACAGGCTGCCGGCGCCGCTCCCGATGCCCAGCGCGTAATGGGCGCGAGCCACCGGGCGATCGTTGCCGAGTCTGTCCTGAATAATCTCAAGGATGTCGTGTTCCAGACCGATGCCGCCGGGCGCTGGAGCTTCCTCAATCCGGCCTGGGCCGAGCTGAGCGGGCATGCGGTGGAGGACAGCCTGGGCAAATCCTTCCTCGACTATGTGTTTCCCGACGACCGCGAGCTGAACGCGCAGCTGTTCGCGCCCCTGGTCGCGCGCGCCAAGGATTGCTGCCGGCACCAGATCCGCTACCTGCACCGGGACGGCTCGCACCGATGGGTGGACGTATTTGCGCGCCTGACGCTCGATGCGCAGGACAATGTGGTCGGAACTTCCGGCACCTTGCGCGATATCACTGAGCTCAAGGCCAACGAAGAACGGCTGCGCTTTGCCGCGAGCGTTTTCACCCATGCCGGCGAAGGGATCATCATCACCGACGAAAAGGGCACCATTATCGACGTGAACCGCGCCTTCGAGGCGATTACCGGCTATACGCGGGCCGAAGCGACCGGCAAGAACCCGCGCATGCTGAGCTCGGGCCGGCAAGGCAGGGAGTTCTACAAGGCGATGTGGGAGTCCTTGTGCCAGAACGACTTCTGGCAGGGCGAGGTGTGGAACCGGCGCAAGTCCGGCGAGATGTATGTGGAGCGCCTGACCATCACGGCGGTGCGCGATGACAAGAAGGAGCAGCGCCATTTTGTCGGCATCTTCTCGGACATCACGACCCAGACCCTGCAAGCCCAGCACCTTGAGCACATAGCCCATTACGACCCGCTGACCGGGCTGCCGAACCGGCGCCTGCTGTCGGCCCGGCTGGAGCAATCGATGGCGCAGGCGCGGCGCCACCGCACGCGCGTGGCGGTGGCGTACCTGGACCTGGACGGTTTCAAGTCCATCAACGATGTGCACGGCCATGAGTATGGCGACGAACTGCTGGTCGCCGTCGGGCGCCGCCTGAAGCATGCGGTGCGCGAGTGCGACACCATTTGCCGCCTGGGCGGCGACGAATTCCTCGCCGTGCTGGACCAGGTTGCCGGCATGGACGACTGTATCCCGCTCATCAAGCGCATCATGGAAGCGGTGGCGCTGCCCGTGGCGGTGCACGGCATGCAGCTGCAGGTGACGTGCAGCCTCGGCCTGTCCATGTATCCGCAAGAGGCGGAGATCGATCCGGACCAGCTGATCCGGCAGGCTGACCAGGCGATGTATGCGGCCAAGAATCAAGGCAAGAACCGCTTCGTGCTCTTCGAGACCCTCAATGCGCCACAGGCAGGCCAGGGCCGCAATGACGCCCTGGAAGAGCTGGAACAGGCCTTGCGGCGCGGCGAATTCGTGCTGTACTACCAGCCCATCATCAACTTGCGGACGGGGGAACTCAACTCGGTTGAGGCGCTGATACGCTGGCGCCATCCGGCGCGCGGCTTGCTGCTGCCGTCCGCCTTCCTGCCGCTGATGGAGGGCAGGCCGCTGGCGCTTGAGGTAGAGGACTGGGTCCTGGGCCAGGCGATTGCGCAGCACGAGCGCTGGCTGGATGGCGGGCTCGACCTCCCTGTCAGCATCAACATGAGCGGCGCCCAGCTGCAGCGCAAGGACTTCCTGGAGCGCCTGCGTGCGCTGCTGGAGGCGCACCCGCGCGTCAAGCCCGACCGCATCAAGCTGGAAGTCCTGGAGACATCGGCGCTGGAGGACATCCATCATGTCTCGCGCACGATCGTCGAATGCGCCGGACTCGGCGTGGCCTTCGCGCTGGACGATTTTGGCACCGGTTTCTCCTCGCTGCTCTACCTGAAACAGCTGCCGGCCGAACGTATCAAGATCGACCAGAGTTTTGTGCGCAACATGCTGGTCGATCCGGAGGACTTGGCGATCCTGGAAGGCGTGATCGGCATGGCCGAAGCCTTCAAGCGCGAGACCATAGCCGAAGGCGTGGAGAGTTTCGCCCATGCGCGCATGCTGATCCAGCTCGGTTGCTCCATGGCGCAGGGATACGGGATTGCGCGCCCGATGCCGGCGCAGGACGTGCCCGCGTGGAAGGGCGCGTGGAACATGCCGGCCGCGCTGCTGCGCTGCGCGCCCATCCAGCGCGAAGGTATCCAGCTGCTGGTGGCGGGCGTGGAGCACCGCGCCTGGGTCGCGCGCTTGCTGCAGCACCTGCGCGAGGGCGTCGGCGCGCCCCCTGGCATGGAGGCGCGCAGCTGCCGCATCGCGCAGTGGCTGGCGGCGAATGCCGGCGCGCCGGGCGACACTTACCGAAGGTCGCTGATTGAAGAAAAGCACGCGGAAATGCACCGCCTGGCGCAGGCGCTGCTCGCGCACGGTGGCCAGGCAGCGGCAATGGAGAAGGCCAACGATATGCGGCGGCTCGAGCAGCTGGGGCGGGAAGCGATGGACTGCATCAGCGACTATCTCGACGCGCCGGCGCTCAGCCTGCAGCCCGTGGTGTGCCATGGCGGGTCCGACGACGCCTGCCGCAGCTGCGCGCTGCACACGGGCTGAGGCTGCTCAGGGGGCCAGGTGGGCGATTTCGAGCGAGCCGTGCTCGTCGAAGATCGGGCATTGCTGGGCAAGCCGGACTGCTTCGTTGAAGTCGCTGGCGCCCAGCACCGAATAGCCGGCCAGGGCACTGGCGGAGGATTTGGGCCCGGCCAGGCGGGTATCGATGGCGACGCTGCCCTGGCCCCGGCTGCCGCGCTCGAGAAGATGGGCGCCCAGCGCGTCGAACCAGGCGGCCCAGCGCTGCGGGTCATGTTGGGCGCCTGCCGCGCCTTCGGGGGCCGCGCGGTAGACGAGGAGGAATCGTTCCATGGCGCCTCCCTGCATATGGTGTGCTGCCATGGTAGCAACAGCCCCGGATCGGGGCCGCACCATTGGTGCCCGGCTTAGCGCTCGAAACGCCGCGCCAGCATGCGGTTGACGCCGGGCGCGATCGACTCGCGGCCCCGGCTCAGGCGATACAGCTGCAGCAGGCTCAGCTCATGGGCGGCGCCGGCGGTGGCGCGCGCCACGCGCGGGCGATGGATGTCTTGCAGGAATTGCACGAGGGCGGCAAGCAGGGCCTGCGGACGGACGGCGGTGCGGATGGTCGGCATGATGTTTCCTTTGCTGAAGTACTGGATCCAGTATGGACCGGGTCAAGATATAAAGCCAATTGCATATATCGATATCGGCCATTCAGAAAGGAGATAACACGCGGGCCCGCCACGGCCCGCGCCGCCGCACGGGTCAGCGGGCCTTGCGGATGTAGTATTCCGTAACGACCCCGTCCTTGTCCTTGGTCTTGTTGACGACCAGCCAGCCTGCCGATTTCAGGCCGCTCAGCTCGACCACGCCGCCGAACTGGCAGTTGATCTCGACCGATTCAGGATCGTAGGTCAGGATGGAGCGGCCCAGGTCGGTGCGTTTGCAGGAGTCTTCCGAACCGCGCGCCACTTTCGCCATTTCGGCCAGGGCTTGCGCCTTCTTCTGCATCGCGAGCTGGGCCTCGGCCCGCTGGGCTTCCGCCTTCTTGTCGCGGGCCGCCTGTTCTTCTTTCTGCTTTTGGTCAAATAATGCGATGAACTGCTTGGCATCGTTTTCGCTGACGAAAGTGACCTGGGTCGCGTTCATGTCTTCCTGCTTGAAGGAGACGCGGTCGCCGGTGTTCTTGCTGACCGGCGACACCTGGTAACTGGTGCCGCCCAGGGCGAGGACTGCCGCCCATTTCGAGTCGTCGTTGCGGTCGATGGTCTTCAGCGGGTAGTGGCCCTGGTAGCTGTCGTCCGTGACCTGGGTCTTGTCGCGCAGGCTGGTCACGAAGCGGCCAATGCCGCGGGTGCGCGCCTCCTGGTAGGAAAAGCCGGCCACCTCCTGCAAGGGCACGCGCTTCTCCTTGCCGAAAATGGAGGAGGTGTGGGTAAAGCTGATGCGCAGCGGGGTCAGGTCGAGTACCGGCGCCGGGCGCTCGCCGCCCAGCCATGCCTTGTCGACTACCAGCACGCGGTCCGAGCCGCGGCTGCGGATGGCGAGGTACAGGCGCTGCGCCTTCTGCGCCGCCACATCCGCCAGCGCGGCCCTGGTGTCCTCGTCCGGCACCGGCTGCGGCACTTTTGCGAAGTCCGCCAGGGTCGCCTCGCCGGCAAACGGATTGTCCTTCAGGCAGCTGAGCGCCGCCAGCACATCGGCTTTGCTGCTGGTGGCGGCGATGCCCTGGTAGCAGGCCACGGCGCTCTTCGGATCAGTCGGGATGGGGCTTTGGGCGTGTGCGAGGAGTGGCAGGGCGAGAGCGGCGGCGGCGAATTTCTTCATGGGTTTCCTTGGTGGCTAATGTTGCGCAAAGTTACATTGAACTTGCCTAAAGGAAATTGTTGCATACATTTGGGACCAGGTCTAGCACTGCCGGCGGGCGGGCGCCAGCCGGTTACTGTTGTTTAATGGATACTGTTTTCTATTTTTATACTTAGGATGACAACACGGGCGGAAAGCGGTGCAAAATCATGGCTCGGAATTTTCCGATTGCCGGAGGAGTTACATGGGTTGCAGGCTTCACAGGATGGTCGTCCTCCTTGCGCTGGCCGGGCTGGCCGGCTGCGGCACGCTGCACAACGCGGGCAACGACAGGATGGCGCAGGGCGCCAGCAAGGCATTTGCCGATGCGGGCATCGGCAAGGCGCTGGAAGCCGAACGTGCGGCGCTGGTCAAGAACCAGGCCGAGCGCCAGGCCCTGGTCAAACGTTCGCAGCTGGCGCTGCGCGACGCCAGCCTGGCCTTGATGGTGGATGGCGCCAGCGTGTCCAGTACCTGGGGCTCGCTCGAATCGCTGGCGGAGCAGCGCATCAGGGAGATCGCCGGTTCCGCGGAGGTCAAGCTGGGGGCCGAATGCGGTGCGCTCAGCGTGGCGCGGGCCAACCTCGAGTCCAGCGCGGCCAACGTGCAGCAGCGCCGCAGCCAGCTGGCCATCATGACGTCCGCCATCCAGGACGCGCCCGAATTTTCCTGCGCGCGCCAGCCCAGTGTGCTGCCGCCGCATCTGGCGGCCGACCCTGGGCTGTCTGCGATGGTGCGTTCATATGACGACTTGTGCGCGGCAGCGCTCAAGGCGACGCAATGCATTTCCGGCCTGTCGGCCGGCGACAGCGGGCTGCTGGCGGCCAAGCGCAAGGAGCTGGCCGAGATTGCGCAGGCGCGCGAGTCCATCGCGACGGAGGTCAGCAACCGGCGCGCACAGTACAAGGCGGCGCTGGCTGCGGCGGACAAGCAGGCGGCCACGCCGGGCGCTGCGGCCCAGCTGGCGGCCGACCTGGCGCAGGCGCTGGAAGGGCTGGAGAAGGTGCAGGCCAAAGTCGCGTCGGTCAAGGCGAATCCGGTGCTGTCGCGCCTGGCCGAGGCCGGGCGCCTGGCGGCCCTGAACGAGAAGAAGGAGCTGCTCGATGGCTACATCGCCGCCTTGTCCGGCCAGGGCCAGGGCAAGGGCGAATCGAGCCAGGCGCAGCACCGGGTGCTGCTGGTGGCACAGCTGGTGAACCGGGCCAGCGGCAAGCCGGCGCCGCCGACGGCGGGCATCCTGATGGAAGCGGAACTGGCGCGCCAGCAGGCAGCGGCGGCGCAGAAGCGCATCGAGCGCGCCGCCGAAAGCGAACGCATCCTGAGGAAGCAGCGCGACTACCTGCTCGATGAACTGGGCTTCCTGCTCGATGCGCGCGCCAGCCTGGCGGCGGCCAAACCGGCCTGCACCGGCAAGCCTTTGTACGTGGCCCTGAACAGCGGGACGGCCAACGCCTGCAGCATGCACGCGGCCAAGGCGCTGCTGTCCTTCTCCGCCGCCTGGACGGCGGGCCGGGTGCCGACGGAGCAGGGCGACTACCTGCTGCTGGACCAGCTCGAGCTGGCAGCGCTGGACGAATCGGAAGCGGCCCTGCTGCAGACCGAAGCTGCCGTGAAAGCGGCCATGGTGCAGATCGTGGCGCTGCATGCGGGCGGCATCAAGCCGGAAGATATTGCCGCCCTGGCCCAGGCGCTCAGCCTGCCGGTCATTGCGGCGCGTGTGAAGTGAGGTGGCAAGAGTGAATCCATACAAAATGACCGCGCTGGCCGGCATGGCGCTGGCCCTGTCCGCATGCTCCGCGCTGCAGCCGCAGATGGAGGAGGCGCGCGCGAACACCAAGGAAATCGGTCTGCTGATCCAGTCGGTCAGCCAGAGCGCTGCCACCTTCCAGAAGCAGCGCGACGCCATTGCCGCATCGTCCAAGGCGCAGCGCGACCAGCTGGAGTCGCTGGCCATGCGCTACGAGGCTGAGGCCTACCGCGCGTCGGCAGCCTGGAACGTGGCGGGCCAGAAGGAGCGCCTGCAGTCCTACGACGCGGTGCGTGAGGAGTCGGGCAAGCTGCTGGCACGCATCGAGGAAAAGCGTGCGCGCGAGCTGGCGCAGGAGCAGGAGCTGCGCGACACGCGCAGCGCGGTGCTGTACCAGGGGGCGAAACTGAACGAGGCGGCGGTGACGCTGCTGGAGCTGGCGGAACCGGCTTCGCGCAAGGAACACGCCAAGTTCTATTTCAGCTACCTGAAGGATGTGCGCACGGCGATCAAGAACGATAGCGAGGCCGAAGCCGCGGCGCAGGCCTCGGCGGCAAGCAAAGCAAAGGAAAAACCATGAGCAACCTGTTCCTCAGTACCGCAGCCAATACCAAAACCCTGGGCGCGGCCACGCCGCCGATGCCGACCTCGCCGGGCAGCCTGTACCTGATTGGCCTGCTGGCCAAGCAGGACGGCTTGAAAGTGGCCAAGAACGCGCTGGTGGCGCGCACCGCGTACGCCGACAAGGACGAAACGCGTTTCATCAACGTCCAGCTGGGGAACATCCAGTCCGACTACGCCAAGATCGACGCCATGATCACGGCCTACCTGTCAAGCAGCGCCATTGTGCAGCCGATCAGCCAGCAGGGCCTGGCGCGCATCCGCGCCATCGTCGAGCAGCTGCAGGACCTGGTGGCCAAGCGCGACCGGGCCAGCAATATCCTGCAGCTGGTGACGCAGCTGCTGAACGAGTGGGATGGGCAGGGCGAGGCGGCGCAGGACGCCGGCAATGCCCTGCGCATCGAAGGCGACGTGATCTAGCCGCCGCTCAGCCTTCCTGGCGCGGCGCTACGCCGCCGCAGTCGCTGCTTTTCCAGCGCGCAGTCACTTCCTGCGTGGCATGGAAGTCGCCGGCGGCGGGGCTGCCATTCGGGCCGCTCACCTTGCCGTCGCCCACCATCTTGAAGCGCCATTCCTTCGGGCTGGCCACGGTGTATTCGCCGCTGCCCTGGTAGCCGTTGCCTTGCGGGCCGATGCAGGCCGCCTTGAATTTGGCGCCGGCGCTGCTGGCGGAGATGATGTCCAGTTTGCAGCCGCGCGCCGAATCCTCCATCTTGCGCTTGATGTCCTCGGTGTCGATGCCTTTGGCAACCTGCGCCGCCGTAAGGCAAACCTGCACCGGGCCGCCGCCCATGCGCTGGCCCATCTGCTCCTGCATCGCCTTGCGCTGCTCGGGCGTCAGGCGCGCCATCATCTTCTCGCGCGCGGCGCGCATGGCCTCGCCCACGTTCTGGCCGTTGATCATGGTGACCTGGGTCTCTTCCCACAGGCCGGGCGCCAGCTTGAGCGGGATGACTTCCGCGTTGCCAGCCAGCGGCAGGGCGGCCAGGCCGATGGCAAGGGCGAGGCTGTTGACGGCTGCTTTCATTGTTGTGCTCCTCCTGGAAAAGCGCCGATGATAGCAAAAAGTCATGGGGAGGTGCGCAATGCATGGGCGCGCAAGCCGGCGCGCGGCGGCCTAGAACAGGCTGGCCTGGGTGGGCGCCGGCGTGCCGCCCCTGGCCTTTTTGGGGCGCGGCGCGGCCCACGAGGTCATGCGCTCGGCCGGGAACAGGGTCATGAAGGAACGCGCGATTTCCGGGTTGCGGCAGCCCAGCCAGTTGTCCCATTCCGCCTCCGGCACGATGACGATGCTGCGCTTTTCCTCGGCCGGCTTGTGGAAGCGGCGCATCAGCGGGTGTTCGTCGGCGTTCACGGTAAGCTGGGTAAACGAGTGGCGCGGGCCGTCGGCCGTCTGCCATTCGTTCCACAGCCCGGCCACGGCGAAGGGCGACTGGTCGGCCATGCCGATGCCCCACCAGACCGCCTCGCCGCTTTCGTAGCACGGCTCGTCGAAAGAGGTCATCGGCACCAGGCAAAGCTGGCTGCGGCGCCAGGCGAACTTGTAGGAATGGCGTTCGCCGACGGACTCGAAGCGGGCGTTCATGGTGGCGAAGTCCTTGCTGCCGGCCGGGATGCGCGCCTTGGGCACCATGCCAAAGGTGGCCAGCAGGGCTTCGCGCCGGCCGTCGGCGCCGTGGCGCACCACCGGGGCGGTGTAGTCGCGGTAGATATCGATCGGCCAGGTCCAGTCGTCCGGCACCTCGACATCCATCATCGCGCGCACCAGGTCACGGCTGGTGGTCTTGTAGTTGGTGCACATGGCTGCGCTCCACGATCACATAGTGTTTGCGGACTGGTTCAACGACTTCGAACACGCCCCGGAAGCCGGCCGGGATCACCAGCGCGTCGCCGGGGCCGGCTTCGGCGGCGTCGCCGCTTTCGTCGATCACCCGGCAGCGCCCTTCCAGCACATAGAAATATTCGTCCTTGTTGGGAGCGAAGGCAATGCGCCAGCTGCCTTTTTCGCAGGCCCAGACGCCGGCGTGCACTTCGCCGCTGGCATTGGTGAAGTGGTTCCAGGTGGTGCGCTGCGGGTTGCCGGACAGGCGGCGCTCCGCGCGCGGGTGGTCGTACTCGGGGGCCGGCGCCTGGCGGCGGAATTCGGTAATGGCGGGCATATCAGATGTCATAGGTTTCCAGATCCTTGGCAAGCAGCAGTTTACCGCTGAAATGCCGGCGCGCCTCGGCTTCCAGCTCGGCCATGCCTTCGCGGTTGTCGTAGCGCGGGCTGAAATGGGTCAGCACCAGGGTCGGCACGCCGGCGGCGGCGGCAAACTGCGCCACGCGCTGGGCGGAGCTGTGCTGCGGGCCGGGGCCGACTTTCTGCAACGTCGCTTCCGTATAGGTAGCTTCGTGCACCAGCACGTCGGCGCCCTGGCAGGCGGCGGCCAGCAGCTGCGGCGCATCGTTGTCGCCGCCGATCACCGCCACCGCGCGCTCGCGGTGCAGGGTGCGGAAGTCGGCGGCCGCCAGCACGCTGCCATCGTCCAGCTGCACATCCTGCCCGTGCTGCAGCCGGCCCCAGGCCGGGCCGGGCGGCACGCCGCGCGCGCGCAGGGCGTCGTGGTCGACCTTCCAGCGCGTCTGCTCGAAGGTGAAACGGAAGGCGTAGCTCGGCACGCGGTGCGACAGCGGGAAGCGCTCGATCAGCAATCCGTCCTGGCGGTGCACCTGGCTGCCGGCGGCAACGTCGACGTGGATGATGTCGAAGGTCAGGAACAACTCGGTATGCAGTAGCGTCGCATCGAGCCAGGCTTTGACCGCGGCCGGCGCCACCAGGATCAGCGGCTGCTTGCGGCCGGTCATGGAGGCGCTGGCCAGCAGCCCGGGCAGGCCGTAGCAGTGGTCGCCGTGGATGTGGGTGATGCAAATGCCGACCAGGTCGTGCACGGTGAGCGCGATGCGCTGCAGCTGGTGCTGGGTGGCTTCGCCGCAATCGACCAGCCACCAGTCGCGGTTGAGCGAGGTGTGCACGGCCAGCGCGGTGACGTTGCGCCGTATGGTCGGGACGCCGGATGAGGTGCCCAGGAAGGTGAGTTTCAGCATGCCGCATTATGCCGCATGCGGCGCCATTCGTGGCGGCAATGCGACAGTGGGCAGTGGCGCCAGCGGCCAAATGCATGTCCTGGCGAGCCAATGTGCCGTGGTACGGCCGGGCGCGGCTATGATGCCTTGTTGGCTCGGTGATTAGTACTTTCGAAAATCCCTCACAAGAATCGGAGACACGAATGCACACTCGCTTGCGCAGTACCCTGATGGCCGCCGTCGCCTTGTTCGCCTTTGGCGCACCGGCCATGGCAAACACCTTGACCCAAAACGTATCCTGGACCATCGACCGGCCCGGCACCACCACCAAGTACCGGATCGTGGCCTACGGCGATTCGATCTATGCCGGCTATAACGGCTCCGTCACCAGCGCCGCCAAGTACTCGGCGCCGACGGTCGATGCCGAATACCTGTCGGCGCAGTGGAATGCCGACATTGAAAGCGTGCGGCGCACCAAATCGGGCGCCATCGCGTCCGACGTGTACGAGAACAAGATTGTCGCGGAGCGCTCGTACATGCAGGCCAGCAACACACGCGTGGTCACCTTCGAAATGTGCGGCAACGACGGCCTGCAGGCCCGTTCCAGCTTCAAGAGCCAGAGCGGCACCTGCAACGACGCCGTGCTGACCGCGGCCGAGAACAGCTGCCGCACCTACGTGGCGGCGGCCATGGACTACATCAACGCCAATGCCTACGCCGGCGTCAAGGTGAAGGTCATCTCGAACCTGCACTATCCGGGTTACACGGCCGACAACACGCAAAGCAGCTGCAAGGACCCGAACACCGGGGCCACGGTGAACATGCAGCAGAAGTTCCTGCCGTCGCTGGCGCGCATCAACCATATGATGTGCGACCTGGCGCGCCAGAAGGGCTTCAAGTGCGCCGACAACTTCGCCCAGTACATGGGCGCGGACTACGACAGCAACGGCGACGGCGTGGTCGACGCCGAGGCGCTGCGCTATGTCGACGGCGAGAGCCAGGCCAGCTACGTCAACCGCATCGTCAACACGCTGCGCCCGACCATCCGCGACGCCAATGCCAAATTCGTCTCGGCCGGCAGCAGCTACGACTACATCCAGTCCGACGATACGCACCCGACCTATAACGGTTCCACCGTGAGCGCCGGCCTGTTCGGCGGCACCACCGGCAGCGGGGCGCCGCGCTACACCAGCTTCAGCGGCGGCAAGAACCCGATCTGGAACCAGTTCGGGCACGAGCGCATGGGCTGGGCGGTGTCGGTCTACAACACGCCTACGCCCTGATGCAAGGCTGGCGGCCGAGCAAGGCTTACCTGGCTGCGGCGCTGCTGCTGGCAGTGGGCGCGGCCAGCCTGGCCTTCTTCCTGTGGTACTTCGCCCGGCCGGAGGCCGC